>CAMDVZ010000102.1 GCA_945878895.1 Caenispirillum bisanense
GGCTCTCGCGAGAGCGTGCCGCGTGCGAGGCCGCGAAGCCCCTCATCCGGCGCTGCGCGCCACCTTCTCCCCGCCTTCGCGGGGAGAAGGAAGAGTCGTTGCGGCAACGCAATTCCTTGCTGCGGTACCACGCCCTCGCCGCATGCCCGGAGGCGCTCCCGCCGTGGGACCTCGAAGACAGTCGAGGGCTTTCTCCCGACACACCTGCCACTTCGGGGACGAGGAACATGAAAGGCGACGAGTCCATCCGCCATCGCTCCGTCAGCAGGTGAGGACGCGACACGTGTCGTCCATGGCGCGCTCCACCATGTAGGCGGCGCCCACCATGCCGGCGCATTCCGGAATCAGCTCGTCGATGCCGATGCCGTGCAGATCGAGATTGGCGGTGCAGGCGAGGAAACGGGCGCCGTGTCCGTGCGCCGCCAGGATGAAATCGTACACGCTCCTGCCCGATCCCGGCTTGACCTCGATGGCGGCGGCCACCCCGCGCTTCATCAGGGGGCCGGCGGCACCGGTGCAGATCACCTCGACTTCGTAGTCCATCGCCGCGGCGACGGCAGCCTGGAACAGCGGCGTGCCGAGGCTGGCCGGCACGTCGGGCCGACAGTTGACGAGGATGATCGTCAGGCGGGTCGCCACGGGATCACGCCGCGGGCGGAACGCGGAACGCGTAAGGCTCCTCCAGGCTGCCGATCTCCTCGCTCGTCAGCGGCGGCATCGCGGTCGACGCGGCCGCGTCGTCGAGCTGCTCCAGGCGCGTGGCGCCGATGACGGGGGCGGCCATGTAGGATTTCGACCACAGCCACAGCAGCGCGATCTGGGTCGGTTTGGCGCCGCGCGCCGCGGCAATGGCTTTCAGCCGGTCGACGATGGTCCAGTCGCAATCGCGCCAGGTGTCGGCCTTCACCAGCGCGTCGTTTTTCGACCGCTCGGTCTCGCCGCCCCCCTCGCGCGAGCGGTTACCGGCAAGGAAGCCGCGCGCCAGCGGCGAGTACGGAATCAGCCCGACGCCCTGCTCCGCGCACAGCCGGTTCATCTCGCGCTCTTCCTCGCGCTGGACCATGTTGTAGAGGTTCTGCATGGCTATCGGGCGGGCGTAGCCGCGCCAGTCGGCGATCGTCAGCATCTGGGCGAACTTGTAGGCCGGCATGGTCGAACCGCCGATGTAGCGGACCTTGCCGGAGCGGACGATCTGGTCGAGCGAGTACATGGTCTCCTCGACCGGCGTGTGCGGGTCGAGGCGGTGGATCTGGTAGATGTCGATGTAATCGGTGCGCAACCGTTTGAGCTGGGCGTCGATTGTCGTCATCAGATGCTTGCGGCCGGTGCCCGCGTCGTTGGGCTTCTGGCCGGTGCGGGTACCGAACTTGGTGGAGAGCACGAGTTCGTCGCGCGGGATCATCCCCATCAACCCCTCGCCGACGATTTCCTCGCTAGCGCCGGCGTTGTAGTTGTCGGCGGTGTCGAAGAAATTGATGCCAAGATCGACGGCGCGCTTGAAATACGCCGGTGCGTCCTCGCCGTCGAACTTGCCCCAGCCGCGGCGGCCTTTGGCGCCCCAGGAATTGCCGCCGAGACAGACCTGGCTCACCATCAGTCCGGAACGGCCAAGCGGTACGTATTTCATCCGTGTTCTCCTTCGAACAGCGAGCAGGCGGCGTTCAACCCCGAAGCAGCGCCACCGCCTCCAGTGCCTTGAGCGTGGTCTCGACATGCTCGGCCGCCGCCACGCGGCGATCGGCGTCGTCGAGGATGGGTTTGCCCTCCCGGTTCAGATGGATCGCGCCGTCGGCGACCATGCGCAGCACCGCCTCGACCAAAGCGGGCCGGTCGCGCGAGCCGTCGAGCAGCGGCAGCAGCGTGCGCGCCGGCAGCTCGATGCCGACCGACTCGTGACGCAGGTTGGCGGTACTGGCGAGACCGGCCGCGGCGTCGGCGCGGGCGATCGCGATCGCCTCGGGCCGTTCGGCGACGGCGGCACCCACCCGTACCGGCTCGGTCGAGAAATCGATCATCCCGACATTGGCCATTCGGAACAGCGCGTCCATGACGGCACTCTCCTGGGCGGCCGGATCGGCGGCCCACCGCGTGGCGATAGCGATCAGATCGGCCGGCGACATCGTGGACGGATAGCGGGCCGCCAGAGCCTCCAGCGCGGTGGCAACCACGGCGCTGCCAGTAGTGAGTGTCCGGTCGGCCTGGTCGCGGAACACGAAGGCACCTTCGGGGCCACGCTCCGCGTCGAGCTTGAAGCGGCCCGAGACATGCAGGTCGCGCAGGCTGGCGGGTTGCAACATGCGCTGCGCCCGCCGTGCCCGGTCGACCTTGACCAGGATGGTCTGGCGGAAAGTGCGCCCGGTCACGATGTCGATGTATTGCTCGAGCGGCAGCAGCTTGTTGCCCGACAGGGTGCGCAGGGCGACCGCGGTTTCCTCGCCGTAGGTCTCCGCCAGCATGGTGTGGATTTCGGTCTCGGCCAGATAGCTCAGGCCGTTGCGTTCCGCGGCCTGGACGAACTCGCTCACGGTGCAGGGGGCATTCTCGTCCTCGAGGAATTCGTGGAGGATGTAGTCGTCGCGTTGGCCAACGAGGAAGGCCGCCTCGGTGCGCAGGACATTGCCGTAGGGCGTGTTCGGTGGCGCCTTTTCCTTCAGGAACTCCATCAGCGCGCGCGCCTGGCCGACCTTGGCGGCGGGATCGGCGATGCCGCCGGCATGCGCCAGCATCGCCTCGCGCACGATCCGCTTGGTGTACCAGCCGGGCATCACGTTGTAGCTGACGATGGCGACGCCGTTGTCGGTCAGGCGTTCGCTCGCCACCCTGAGGATCGCGTCGCGCACGTGCGCGGGTACCCAGCTGTAGACGCCGTGGCAGATTACGTAGTCGAACTGGCCGTCGGCCTCGCCGACCTCGGTAATACTGCCATGGCGCAGGTCGACGTTGTCGATCCCCAGGCGTTTCAGGCGGTCGTGGCCTTGCGCGATCTGCACGCCCGAGAGATCGACGCCGAGGCACCGCATGCCGGGGAAGCGCGCGCCCATCGGAATCAGATTGCCCCCGGCGGCGCACCCGAGCTCGAGCACGCGAGCTTTCGACACCCGTGGCGCCTCGAGGCCGAACATGTGGGAAATCGCCGCCAGACGACCGGGATGCGTCATCGGGAAGGGATGGGACTGGTAGGGCACCGCGTCGTACTGCGCGGCGGTCCTCGCCAGTGCCGCATCGGGCGGGGTGTTCACGTCCGGTGGTGCCATCGTCGTCCGTTCCCTCCACGCGCGCGCCGGGCTAGCGCGCGGCAACCAAAGCCTTGATTTCGTCGTCGGTCGGAAACCGGCCGGTGCGTCGTCGCGAATAGGCCAGAACGCCATCGACCGATACGTCGAACTGACCCGACCGGCCGGGAATCAGCTCGACCGGGCCAAGCCCGCGACGTTCGAGTTCCGCCCCCACACGGAGGGCCTGCGGCTTGTAGCCTCAAGCGCCGCAATATTCGATCCGGACGGACATCGCGCGTCTCCCTGGCGGTGAATGGCGGTCGCCAGCATACAGGCCGCATCCGATGGCGTCGCCCGCTTCCGTGCGCCATGGTGGAAACCCGTGCCCGCCGACCGGACGAAACACATGTGCCCTCCCGCGCTCCTCGACATGTTGCGAAAGCTCGCTCCGGTCGCATGCCCGGTGTTCCGCGTCGACGCGGCGCCAGCCAGGGCACTCGTCCCGGTCGCGACGACGCGTTGGCCGCGGTGCGCGCCGCGGCGCCGCGAAATCGGGCCGATCCATCCGCCGACCACCGGGGGCTGGCGATTTCCATTGCCTCGCAACGCCTTGTCGGAAGCGGGCGGGATGGCCAGGCTCGCCGCCGCCGTCTCGATCGCGCCGACTTTGTTCGTCGTGGCGTGCAGCCACAAAGACCGGACGCATCGTTGGCTATCCGGGCGAGGATTTCTTGCGAGCTCTTTTGGCCGACGCGGACCGCGTCGCCGACCGGGTCGCCGCGTCGTGCCGAAGGGCGCCGGCCTTCCCGTCGGCCGTCGGCGGGCAGAATATGTCGGCCAGCGACTCGATCATCCGCGCCGCCACCGGGTCGCCGAGCCGGTACCAGATGGTCTGCGATTCGCGGCGCGTGCGCACGATGTCGTCGGCCCGCAGGATGGCGAGGTGCTGGGACAGGGCGGATTGGCTAAGACCGATCTGCGTCGCCAGTTCGCCGACCGACGCCTCGCCCTCGGCCAGCTGGCAGAGGATCAACAGGCGACGCTCGTTGGCGAGCAGCTTCATCATGCGGGCGGCGGCGGCGGCGCTGGCGGCCAGCTGGGCGGGATCGAGACGAGACATCGGACCGGGATTTGATAGCAATCGCTAATTTAGCGCTTGCTGATTTAGGAGACGATCATATGATGCACCCAATCAACGTCGCCGAAAAGAGCGATGTCGGGTTCGCGAGAATTCCCGAGGGAGAGACGGACGTGCGACCAGGATTCGTCGGATTCACGACACGCGGCTTCCTCGCGGCGGTGATCTGCGTGGCCACCCTCGCCGCCGCGTCGGCCCAGACGCCGCCCGCGCCGATCGTGGTGGATGGCCCCGCGCACCAGGCGCCGTGGGTCCGCTATCGCGACTGGAGCCAGACCACCTGGCCGACATACAACACGCTGTCGGAGCGCACGCGGACCCCGGTCGCGACCGGCAAGCCGATCGACATCGTCGGCGAGATCGCGGGCGACCCGAAAAAGGGCCAGGACTTGGCCTTCGCGCGTTCGCGCGGCGGCGGCTGCCTCGCCTGTCACGTCATGGGACCGGCGTCGCAGGAAACACCGGGCAACGCCGGTCCGGACCTGTCGGAGATCGGCAGTGCCGGCCGGCCGGACTCCTATCTCTACAACTACATCCACGACCCCAGGCACCTGAACGCCGCCTCGTCGATGCCGCCATGGGGCGCCCACGGCTTCTACAACGACGAGGAAATCCGCCACATGGTGGCATTCCTCAAGACCCTGAAAACGCCGGCCCGTTTCCGCAGCGCGCTGGACGACCCGGAAAAGCGTCCCAAGCCGGTCGAGGACCGCGACGCGCTCGATCCCTTCGTCAATCCCGCGGTCGATCGCATCGACGCGGGCCGCGCGCTGTTCGCCAAGGCGGGTCCAGGCGGCAAGAGTTGCGTCTCCTGCCATGCCGACGAGAAGAAGTTCGCCGGCTGGGCCGTGACGATGCCGCGCTGGGAACCGCGCATGAAAAAGATGCTTGGCGTCGAGGAATTCATCTTCCGGCACGCCAGCGCCACGACCGGCGAGGACTACCGGATGCAGAGCACCGGCAACACCGACCTGTCGGTGTTCCTGCATTCGCTCTCCAACGGCTTGCCGATCAACGTCGACATATCGAGCGCCGACGCCAAACCGGTCTATGATCTGGGCAAGACCCTGTTCGAGACCAAGATCGGCCAGTTCAATTTTTCGTGCGGCGACTGCCACGACCCCAACCGGGGCGGCAACAAGTGGCTGCGCGGCCAGTTCGTCGGCGAATCGAAAGGCCAGCTGGATCACTTCCCGCTCTGGCGCACCAGCCGCGGCGCCGGACAGGTCTGGGACGTGCGCAAGCGCCTGCAATGGTGCAACGTGCAGGTCCGCGCCGACGTGTTGCCGCCCGACGTTCCCGAATACGACGCGCTGGAACTGTATCTGAAGGCCCAGAGCCAGGGCTACAAGCTGACCGCGCCCAACATCCGCCACTAGACCACCCGACCGCCCCGGAGGGGATATCCCGATGTCGCAAGCAAGATCGTTGAACCGGCGGACCGTGATGCTGACGAGCATCGCGGCGGCCACCGCGCTGTCGCAGTTCGCCGCCGCCACCGCGTCGGCGACGCCCGACTCGGCGAAGGAGCTGCTCAAGACCCTGGCCAGGGGCGACGCCAAGGAGGGCAAGATCGCCATCCGCGCGCCGGAGATCGCCGAGAACGGCAACACCGTGCCGGTGACGGTCACGGTGGAGAGCCCGATGACCGACAAGGATCACGTCAAGGCGATCCATGTTGTCGCCGACGGGAACCCGAACCCCGGCGTCGCCTCGTTCCAGCTGACGCCGCTGTCGGGCAAGGCCGAAGTCCAGCTGCGCGTGCGCATGGCCTCGACCCAGAAGATCCTCGTGGTCGCGGAGATGAGCGACGGGTCGCTGTGGAGCGGCGCGCGCGAGGTGAAGGTCACCATCGGCGGCTGCGGCGGCTGAGTCCGCGCCCCACAACCCCATTCCGGAGAACGACCATGGCCGACGACATCAAGCCGCGCATCCGCGTGCCGCAGAACCCCAAAAAGGGCGAGGTGATCGAGATCAAGACCCTGATCACCCACCCGATGGAATCGGGCCAGCGCAAGGACGCCGCCGGACAGACCGTCCCGCGCAGCATCGTCAACGCGCTGAACGTCACCTACAACGGCAAGCCGGTGTTCGCGGCGAAGCTCGAACCGGCGATTTCCGCCAATCCCTACATGTCGTTCTTCCTGCGCGTCGAGGAGAGCGGCACGCTCGCCTTCGAATGGAAGGACGACGAGGGCAAGAGCCACAAGTCGGAACAGAAAATCACGCTCGCGGCCTGATCGGGAGAACGCCGCCGTGGCGATGCTGACGCGACGCGATCTGGCGAGTCTGGGTGCGGCCACGGCGGTCCTCGGACTCGCCTCGCCGCGCGCTTTCGCGCAGCAGCGGATCACCCAGGCCGAGCTTTTGAAGTTCGACGCGGTCGGCCAGGTCACGTTGCTGCATTTCACCGACATCCACGCGCAACTGGTGCCGCTGCATTTCCGCGAGCCCTCGGTCAATATCGGGGTTGGCGAATCGACCGGGCTGCCGCCGCACCTCGTCGGCAAGCATCTGCTGGCGGCCTACGGGCTCAAGGCGGACACGCCGGAGGCGCACGCATTGACCGGCGGCGACTTCGCGGCGCTGGCGAAAAGCTACGGCAAGATCGGCGGCCTCGACCGCATGGCCACCCTGGTCAAGGCGATCCGGGCCGAACGCCAGGGCAAGATGCTGCTGCTCGACGGCGGCGATACCTGGCAGGGCTCTTACACCTCGCTGAAGAGCGGCGGCGAGGACATGGTCGAGGCGATGAACGCACTGGGCGTCGACGCGATGACCGGCCACTGGGAATTCACTTACGGCGCGGACCGGGTGAAGACGCTGGCGGCCAAACTGAAATTCCCGTTTCTCGCCTCGAACATCAAGGACACCGGCTTCGGCGATCCGGTGTTCGAGCCCGACATGGTGGTCGAGCGCGGCGGCCTGTCGATCGGCGTGATCGGCCAGGCATTTCCCTACACGCCGGTCGCCAATCCGCGCTGGATGATCCCGGACTGGTCGTTCGGCATCGAGGAAGAGCGTATCCGCGCCCGCGTGGCGGCACTTCGGGAGAAGAAAGTCGATCTGGTCGTCCTGCTCAGCCACAACGGCTTCGACGTCGACCGCAAGCTGGCCGCCCGGGTCGAGGGCATCGACGTGATCCTCACGGGCCACACGCACGACGCGATCCCGCGACCCGTCCAGGTCGGCGAGACGCTGCTGATCGCGCCCGGCAGCCACGGCAAGTTCCTTGCCCGCCTCGATCTCGAGGTGAAGGACCGCCGCGTCGCGGGCTGGCGCTTCAAGCTGATCCCGCTGTTCGCCGACGCCATCGCGCCCGACCCGGACATGGCGGCCCTGATCGGCCGCATCCGGGCGCCGCACGTGGCGTTCCTGTCGAAGGAACTGGCCCGAACCGAATCGCTGCTCTACCGGCGCGGCAATTTCAACGGCACCTTCGACGACCTGATCTGCGAGGCGCTGCTGCAGGAACGCGACGCCGAGATCGCGCTGTCGCCGGGATTTCGCTGGGGCGCCACCGTGCTGCCGGGCCAGCCGATCACGGTCGAGGATGTCTACAACCAGACCGCCATCACCTACCCCGCCGTCTACCGGGTGGGCATGAAGGGCTCGCACCTCAAGACCGTGCTCGAGGACGTCGCGGACAATCTGTTCAACCCCGACCCCTACTACCAGCAGGGCGGCGACATGGTGCGGGTCGGCGGCCTGTCCTATGCCATCGACGTTTCCAGGCCGATGGGCCAGCGGATTTCGGACATGACGCTGCTGCGCACCGGCAAGCCGGTCGATCCCGACAGGGAGTACGCGGTCGCCGGCTGGGCATCGGTCAACGAGGGCACGCAAGGCCCGCCCGTCTACGATCTGCTGACGAAGTACCTGACGGACCGGAAATCGGTACGGATCGAGGAAAACCGCCAGGTGCGGGTGAGCGGCGCCGATCCGCGCGGCCTCGATATCTGAACGCGCCGGCACAAGGCGCGCGAGAGAGGACTGGATGAACGACGATCCCCGCGAGGTCGAACGCCCGACGCCGCCGCCGGCGAGGCCGTCGACGACGGGCCGGCGCGGCTTTCTTGCCCGCGGCGGACTGGTCGCCGCGGCCGCGAGCGCGCCCGGGCTCGCCTTCGGCAAGGACGAAAACCTGCCCCCCAACGTGCCGGAATGGACGAAGAGTCTCGGCCCCGGCGTCACCGCCTCGCCCTACGGCGCGCCCTCGCCGTTCGAGAAGACCGTCGTGCGGCGCCACGTCGAATGGCTGACGGCGACCGAACAATCCTCGATCAACTTCACCCCGCTGCACGAGCTGCACGGCATCGTCACGCCGAGCGGCCTGTGTTTCGAACGCCATCATGGGGGCGTGCCTGAAATCGACCCGGCGCAGCACCGGCTGATCGTGCACGGCATGGTCGACCGGCCACTGATCTTCACGATGGACGACATCGTGCGCTTTCCCTCGGTCAGCCGCATCCACTTCCTCGAATGCCCCGCCAACGGCGGCATGGAGTGGAAAGGCGCCCAGATGGACGGCGTGCAGTTCACCCACGGCATGGTGCATTGCTGCGAATGGACCGGCGTGCGGCTCTCGACCTTGCTGGCCGAGGCGGGCGTCAAGCCCGAGGCGAAATGGTTGCTGGCCGAGGGTGCGGACGCCGCAGCGATGACTCGCTCGATCCCGATCGACAAGGCGCTCGACGACTGCATCGTCTGCTACGCCCAGAACGGCGAGCGCATCCGGCCCGAGAACGGCTATCCGCTGCGGCTGATGGTGCCGGGCTGGGAAGGCAACGTGCAGATCAAGTGGTTGCGCCGCGTGAAGCTCGGCGACCGGCCCTGGCACCACCGCGAGGAGACATCGAAATACACCGACCTGATGCCCGACGGCAAAGCGCGCCAGTTCACCTTCATGATGGAGGCCAACTCCGTCGTCACGTCGCCTTGTCCCGAGAAGCCGATGAAGCACGGCAAGGGCTTCCACGAGATCCGCGGGCTTGCCTGGAGCGGTCGCGGGCGGATCAAACGCGTCGACGTCTCGGTCGACGGCGGCAACACCTGGAAGGCGGCCGAACTCCAGGAACCGGTGCTGTCGAAGTGTCTGACGCGCTTCCGGTTGCCCTGGTCATGGGATGGCGGGCCGGCGTTCGTGCAATCGCGCGCGATCGACGAGACCGGCTACGTCCAGCCGACCATCGACCAGCTGAGGGCGGTGCGCGGCGTCAATTCCGTCTATCACAAGAACGCGATCCACACATGGCGCGTGAACTCCGACGGCACGGTCAACAATGTCCAGATCACGTAACGCCCTGGCGCTCGGACTGGCGGCGCTCGCGCTGCTCGCCGCGACGGGCGTGGCCGCGCAGACGCCGGCCCGCCATGGAATCGGCCGCGCCGCCACCGCCGCCGAAATCAGGGGCTGGGACATCGACGTGCGCGGCGACGATGGCCTCGGCCTGCCGCCCGGCAAGGGCACCGTCGAGCAGGGCGAGAAGCTCTACCTGCAGCAATGCGCCAGCTGTCACGGCGAGTTCGGCGAGGGCAACGGGCGCTGGCCCGAGCTGATGGGCGGCCACGGTTCCCTGACGTCGGAGGACCCGCGCAGGACCATTGGCAGCTTCTGGCCCTACGCGCCGGGCGTGTTCGACTACGTGCGCCGCACCATGCCCTTCACCGCGCCGCAGTCGCTGAGCGACGACGAGACCTACGCCATCGTCGCCTACATGCTAAACATCAACGACCTGCTGCCGGCCGGCGCCGAACTCGACGCGGCGAAATTGCGCGCCATCCGCATGCCCAACCGCGACGGCTTCCTGCAAGGCGACCCGCGTCCCGACGTCGTCGCCAAAGGCGAGCCCTGCATGACGAACTGCCGCAAGGAACCGGTGCGGGTAACCAGCGATCTGGCACGCAAGCTGGGCGTGACGCCCAACAACCGCGGCAACTGACGACGCCGATCTTGCAGGCTGCCACGGGGGCGAGCACGATGGTCCCGACAACCCGACACGAAAGGACGCCGGCATGAAACGCGTTGCATCGATGGCGATAGTGATGGCGCTGCCATGGGCGGCACCGGCGCTGGCGCAAAGCCCGCTGGCGATCGTGCAGACCTGCTACGTCTGCCACGGACCGGACGCCCGGGGTGCCGCGCCGATTGCGCCGCTGGCGGGCCTGCCGAAGGACCACCTCGCGCGCCAGATGGCCGACTTCAAGGCCGACCGCCGGCCCGGCACGATCATGAACCGGATCGCCAAGAGCTATACCGACGAGCAGATCGGCCTGATCGCCGAAACGCTCGCGGCGATGAAGTAGGAGGCCGCGATGCTCGGAACCAGACGGACTTTCATCAGGACGGCGGGCGCCGCGGGCGTCGGCATCGCCGCGTTCGGCGCGCCCGCGATTGCCCAGGCTGCGCCCCGGATCGTGGTGGTCGGCGGTGGCTTCGGCGGCGCCACCGCGGCCAGGTACCTGCGGCTCGCCAACCCGAAACTCGACGTGACGCTGGTCGAGCGCGACGACCGCTTCGTCACCTGTCCGTTCTCCAACTACGTGCTGGGTGGCTTCCGCAAGCTCGACGACAACGTCCAGACGTTCGACGCGCTGAAATCGAAGCACGGCGTCAAGGTCGTCAAGGGCGAGGCAACCGCCATCGACACGACGGCGCGCAGCGTGACCCTCGGCGATGGCTCGAAGCTCGCGTACGACAAGCTCGTCGTGTCGCCGGGTATCGACCTCAACTTCAAGGCGGTGCCCGGCTACGACGAGACCGCGGCCGAGAGGATGCCGCACGCCTGGAAGGCCGGTGCCCAAACGCTGCTATTGCGGCGCCAGCTCGAAGCCATGCCCGACGGCGGCACCTTCATCGTCTGCGCACCCGACAATCCGTTCCGTTGTCCGCCCGGACCATACGAACGCATCAGCGTCGTGGCCTGGTATCTCAAGAACAACAAGCCGAAGTCCAAGATCCTCGTGTTCGACGCCAAGGACGCGTTCTCCAAGCAGGGTCTGTTCCAGGCCGCGTGGGAGAGCGAGTATCCCGGCATGATCACCTGGGTCGCGGGCAAGGACGGCGGCAAGGTCGAGAGCGTCGACGCCGCCGAACTCAGCGTCAAGGCGGGCTTCGGCACCGAGAAGGGCGCGGTGGTGAACTTCATCCCGCCGCAGACCGCCGGCCGCATCGCGATTGCTGCCGGGCTCGCCGAAGCCAACGGCTGGTGCGCGGTCGACCCGACGACCTTCGCGTCGAGGAAAGCCGCCAACGTCCACGTGATCGGCGACGCGGCCATCGCGGGCGCCATGCCGAAATCGGGCTCCTCGGCCAACACCCAGGCCAAGGTGGTCGCCGCCGCCATCGTCGCGGGCCTCGAGGGCAAGGAGGCCATGCCGCCGGCGCTGTTCAACGTCTGCTACAGCCTGGTTTCCCCCGACTACGGCATCTCCGTGACCAACGTGTTCGCGGCCACCGCCGACAAGGGCATCGTGCCGGTGCCCAATTCGGGCGGCGTCAGCGTCGGCAAACCGACCTCGATGGGCGAACGCAAGCTGGAGGCCGAGTACACGGCCGCCTGGTACCAGGCGATCGTCGCCGACAGCTGGGGCTGACGCGCGACAGGTGCGGCGACGCGGCCGGTTGCCGGTCGCGTCGTCCCGCACCATATCGGCGAAGGGACCATACGTGCGGAGCGAGACCATGAAGATCGACAGGCTGGTGGCGGCGATGGTTGGCGGCGCGCTTGCCTTGGCGCTGGCGGTGCCCGCGAGCGCCCAGGACGTCGCCGACGGCGAGAAGCAGTTCAAGCGCCATTGCGGCATCTGCCACGTCGCCGAGAAAGACTCCGACCGGCGCCTGCAAGGCCCCAACCTGTTCGGGCTGGTCGGCCGCAAGGCCGGCACCATCGAGGGTTTCCGCTACAGCGACGCCAACAAGAACTCCGGCCTCGTCTGGACGCCCGAGGTGCTCGACGAATACCTCGTGGACCCGCGCAAGAAGATTCCCGGCACGATCATGGCCTTCGCCGGCGTCCGCAAACCCGAGGAACGCAAGGCGCTGATCGAGTATCTGGTGTCGCTGAAGTAGGCACTGGTCGCCGTCTCTATCCTACTTGCTCGCCCGAAGGCGCAGCGCTGTCCGGCGAAAGCTCGTCGACGGCGTCGCCGGAAAAAACATCTTCGAGCCGGTGATCGCTCCGCGCTTCAGCCGAGAAACACGCTCCACCGCAACGATTCTCCTTCTCCCCGCGAAGGCGGGGAGAAGGTGCCCGAAGGGCGGATGAGGGGCTTCGCAGCCTGGCAAGCGGCAGGTCCCCATGAGGGTCGACGAGGTCGTGGCGAGGTCGCGAAGCCCCACATCCGCCC
>CAMDVZ010000103.1 GCA_945878895.1 Caenispirillum bisanense
GGATCGGCGAGAAGGGCGCCGATCCGGCGCGGGCCGTCGGCCAGCGCGTCGAGCACCGGATCGTAGACCGCCGGATTGCCCACCGTCTCGCCGCGCGGTCCCTTGAAGACGGCGTTGGCGGTCGCGCGTGGTCGCGTCAGCGCGAGGCCGAGTGCGGCCATCCGTTCGCGTTGCTCGATGCCGCCCAGCACGACGTCGCCGCGTTGCCAGACGTCGCGGCGGAAGCGGGTGTTCAGCAGGTAGTCGCGCAGGGTGCGCGCCAGCAGCGGATCGGCCTGCTCGGCCAGCAGCGCCCGCTGGGCGTCGTCCAGCCCCAGGCCGTCGTAGTTGTCGCCCACGGTGGCGGACCCGACATAGCCCAGCTTGGCGGCGGCGAGATCGCGCGCCACGTCGGCATGATAGAGGGCGATGGAGCCCTCGTTGAGGTACTCGTGCGCGAGATAGGCCGCGTCGTGGCCCTGGAGTTCGTCGAGTTGTGCCCCGGCCGGGGGGTGGGCGGCGAAAAAGGCGGCGCCGGCATCGCGCATCCGCCGTCCCATTGCCAGACCGGCTTCGACGCGCTGGGCCGTGGCCCCCGGCGCCAGGCGGTCGACCTCGACCAGCAGGCGCTGCAAGGGTTGTAAGGCGGCCCAGCCGGGCAGGCAATTGTACGACACGTAGACGATGCCGCCGGGCTTCAGGCGGCGGTCGATGAAACGCACGATGGCGGCGCGGTGCTCGGCGGTGACCCAGGTGTAGACACCGTGCAGGACGATGAAGTCCATCCGCGGCAGGTCGGGGCCGGCGCCGGCGGCGAGGTCCGCGAAACTCTCCTCGCCGAACGTCAGGTTGCCGATGCCCGCGACACGGGCGAGCTCGCGACCGTCGGCGACATGGGCGGGATTGAAGTCGAACCCCCAGAACCGTCCCTGCGGATGCGTGGCGGCGAGCGCCGTCACCCCGAAACCGGTGCCGCAGCCCAGATCGCAATAGGTGAAGCCTTCGTCGAGCCGTGGCGGTCGTCGTCCGCGCAGCAGGCAGATCCACGTCAACCACGCCGGACTGGTCTCGCGGAAATAGCCGGGCGCGTAGGCGATGTCGGTAACGTAGCCCTGTCCCCAATCGCTCATCGACTCTCTCCGCCCGGCCTCGACACGACGCGCGAACCCTCGCCGCTTTCGTGCCGGCCCGCAAGCAGGCTGGCGGCGCGCCGCCGCGCCGCCGCGCGGTCTCAGCCGCGCAGGACGCCGCCGGTTTGTTTGGCGACCTGGGCGACGATCTTTTGCGAGATCGCCTCGATCTCCTCGTCGGTCGGCGTCTTGTCGAGCGGCTGGATGACAACCGACAGCGCCACCGATTTCTTGCCGTCGGGCACGCCGGCGCCGGCATAGATGTCGAACACCGTCGCACCGGTTACCAGCTGGCGATCGGCGCCGCGGGCGGCGCGGGTCAGTTGTTCGGCCGCGACACCGGCATCGACGAGGAAGGCGAAATCGCGCTCCAGCGGCTGGAACGGCGAGAGTTTCAGCGCCGGCCGGGTTTTGGTCGGCTTCGCCTTCTGCGGCGGCACGGCGTCGAGGAAGACCTCGAACATGGCGACCGCGCCGCGCAGGTCGAACGCGGGCAGCAGCGCGGGGTGCAGTTCGCCGAAATACGCCATCGGCCGATCGCCCAGCACCAGCGCGCCGGAGCGGCCGGGGTGATACCAGGCCGGTGCCTTGGCCTGGGTGACGAGATTGTCGACCGGGGCACCGATGGAAGCGAGTGCGGCGATGGCGTCGGCCTTGGCGTCGAACAGGTCCGCCGCGCGTGCCTTGCCGTCGCGGTTGCGCGGCACGGTCTCGCCGTAGCGCACGCCCGACGCGACGCTGCGCTGACCGGTCGGCGTCGGGTCCCTGTATTGCGGACCGACCTCGAACAGGGCCGCGTCCTTCAGCCCGCGCGCCTCGTTGCGGCCGGCGGCCTGCAACAGGTTCGGCAGGATCGAGGGCCGCATGACGTCGAGATCGGACGCTATCGGATTGAGCAGCTTCAGTTCCGCCGGCGCGCCGCCGAACGATTCCGCCAGTGCGGCGTTCATGAACGACCACGTCGTGCATTCGTACAGGCCGCGCGCCGCCAGTGCCCGGCGCGCCTGCGGCACGCGGCGTTGCGCGGGCGTGCGCACCGTCTTTGCCGTCGCCGACAGGCGCGGCATCGAGACGGTCGGCAGCGAGTCGTAGCCGTGCACGCGCACGATCTCCTCGACCAGATCGGCCTCGCCGATCACGTCGGGCCGCCACGACGGCACCGCGACCGTCCACGGACCCTCGCCCGACGGCTCGAAGCCGAGCTTGCGCAGGATGTCGAGCTGTTGGCCGGCGTCGACATCCATGCCCGCGAGCGTCTTCACGCGGTCGGGGCGCAGCGTGAAGCTACGACGCCACTCCGGCATGGTGCCGCTGGAAACCAGTTCGCTCGCTTCCCCGCCGCAGAGATCGAGGATCAGGCGGGTCGCGACCTCGGCGCCCCACCAGACCGATTCCGGATCGATGCCGCGCTCGAAGCGGTAACGGGCGTCGGAATGGATGCCGAGCTTGCGCCCCGTCGAGGCGACGCTCAGCGGATCGAAGTACGCGGCTTCGAGGAACACCTCGGTGGTGTCCTCGGAGACGCCGCTGTGCTCGCCGCCCATCACGCCGCCGATGCCGTGCACGGCGGTGGCGTCCGCGATCACCGCCATCGAGGGATCGAGCGCGTAGGTCTTGCCGTCGAGCGCGACGATGGATTCACCCTCGCGCGCCTGGCGCATGACAAGGTCGCCGGTCACTTTCGCCGCGTCGAACACGTGCAGGGGCCGGTTGAGGTCGAAGGTCGCGAGGTTGGTGATGTCGACGAGGATCGAGATCGGACGCAGGCCGATGTCGCGCAACTGCTTTTGCAGCCAGGCGGGGCTGGGGCCGTTCTTCACGCCGCGGAAATGGCGACCAACCACGATCGGACAGGCGACGCCCGGTTTCGGGTCATGGCCGTGCGTCCAGCGCAACGGACTGGCATAGGTGCCGGCAACCTTCGAGAAATCCGGGTGGATGCGGCGGCCGACGCCGGCGGCTTCGAGGTCGCGCGCGATGCCGATGACGCCCAGCGCGTCGCCGCGGTTGGGCGTCACCTTGATCTCGAACACCGGGTCGTCGAGGCCAAGGGCCCGGGCGGCGGGAATCCCGATCGGCGTGTCGGCGGGCAGGTCGATGATGCCGTCGTGGGCTTCCGACAATTGCAGCTCGCGCTCCGAGCACAGCATGCCGAGCGAATCCTCGCCCCTGATCTTGCCGGGCTTGAGGTCGAGGCCGGTGCCGGGGATGTGTGTCCCCGGCGGCGCGAACACGCCCTTCATCCCGGTGCGCGCGTTGGGGGCGCCGCACACGACCTGCACGATGCCCTTGCCGGTGTCGACCTTGCAGACCCGCAGCCGGTCGGCGTTGGGATGCTGGATCGCTTCGACGACGTAGGCGGTGACGAAGGCCGACAGTTTCGCGGCCGGATCCACCATGGCCTCGACCTCGAGGCCGAGCATGGTGAGGCGATCGCGGATTTCGGTGGCGGAGGCATCCGTCTCCAGATGCCGGCGCAGCCACGACAGGGTGAACTTCATCGGCTGAGTCCTCCGGTCAGGCTGGGCGATTCGAGCGCGGAAAAGCCGTAGTGGCGCAGCCAGCGCAGGTCGGAGTCGTAGAAGGTACGCAGATCGGGGATGCCGTATTTCAGCATCGCGATGCGCTCGATGCCCATGCCGAAGGCGAAGCCCTGGTAGATGTCGGGATCGATGCCGCAATTGCGCAGCACGTTGGGGTGCACCATGCCGCTGCCGAGGATCTCGAGCCACGAATCGCCCGCCCCGATGCGCAGTTCGCCGCCTTTCCAGGAGCAGCCGATATCGACCTCGGCCGAGGGCTCGGTGAAGGGAAAATAGGACGGCCGGAACTTGAGCGGCACCGAATCGACCTCGAAATAGGCACGACAGAAATCGGCGAGACAGCCCTTGAGGTGGCCCATGTGGATGGCGCGCTCGATCACCAGCCCCTCGACCTGGTGGAACATCGGCGCGTGGGTGGCGTCACTGTCGACCCGGAAGGTGCGTCCCGGCACGATGATGCGCAGCGCGCCGCCATCGGCCAGCATCTTCTTCACCTCGGGGTCGAGCATGGTGCGGGCCTGCACCGGCGAGGTGTGGGTGCGCAGCACGGTCGGCGTGCCGTCGGCGCGCGGCGGTAGGTAGAAGGTGTCCTGCATCTGCCGCGCGGGATGGTCGGGCGGGATGTTGAGCGCCGTGAAGTTGTGCCAGTCGTCCTCGATGTCGGGACCTTCGGCCCACGTGAAGCCCATGTCGCCGAACACCGCGCAGAGTTCGTCGATGGTTTGGCCGATCGGATGCAACAGGCCCGACCGCTCGGGCCGGACCGGCAGGCTGACGTCGACCCGCTCGGCTTCGAGGCGCGCGGTCAGGGCCGCGCCGTCGAGCAAGCCCTTGCGGACGTCGAGCGCGGCGGAGACCTCGTCCTTCAGGGCGTTGACCCGGGCGCCGAAGGCCTTGCGCTCCTCGGCCGGCAGTCCGCCCAGCGTTTTCATCAGGCCGGTGACGCGGCCGCTCTTGCCCAGCGCCGCCACGCGCACCGCATCGAGCGCGCGCGCGTCGCCGGCGGCTTCGATGGCAGCCAGCGCTTCGGCGCGGATCGTCGGGAAATCGTCCATCGTCGTCCCCATCGCCGGCGGTGGCCGACGCAAGCGTTCCGTCCATCCGGAGCCGGGGTGGACGGCAGACAAAAGAAAGGGGAGCCCGCTTGCGCCGCGGCTCCCCTTCCGGTTCGATGCGGACGCCGGCCGGAGCCGGACGACCGTTACGCCGCGAGGGCGGCCTTGGCCTGGTCGACCAGGGCCTTGAAGGCGGCCGGTTCCCGGGCGGCGAGATCGGCCATCACCTTGCGGTCGAGTTCGATGCCGGCTTTCTGCACGCCGGCGATGAACTGCGAATAGATCATGCCATGCTCGCGGGCGCCGGCGTTGATGCGCTGGATCCACAGGGCGCGGAAGTTGCGCTTCTTGGCGCGACGGTCGCGGTAGGCGTACTGGAGGCCCTTCTCGACCTTCTCGACGGCGGCGCGGAAGACGTTCTTGGAACGGCCGCGGTAGCCCTTGGCGAGGTCGAGGATCTTCTTGTGCGATGCGCGGGCGGTAACGCCCCGTTTGACGCGTGCCATGGTGCTTTCCCTCCCCTACAGGCCGTTGGGCAGGAAATGCTGCCGGATCTTGCGCGCGTCGCCTTCGGAGGCGATCACGGTGCCGGTGGCCTGGCGCAGGAAGCGGTTGCCCCGCTTGCGCATGCCGTGGCGCTTGCCGGCGACCGGCAGCTTCACCTTGCCCGTGGCGGTGAGCGAGAAGCGCTTTTTGGCGCCGCTCTTGGTCTTCATCTTGGGCATTTTGGTTCCTTTTCAATAGCTTGCGCACGAGGCGCGAGGCTCGCCCGCGAAGGCGAAAAGTCCCTAGACGGTGATCGAGGCAATGCCCTTATTGGCCAGACCACCGAAAGGAAGCGGCGCTTATACCGGCGAGGTACGGTCCGTGCAAGCACCGGACCTGTGGCATCATCGTCGGCGCCCGGTCGGCGGGAGCGGGCACGCGGGAGAGATCGAATGCGGCTGGAAGGCAGGATAGCGCTCGTGACGGGCGCCCAACAGGGGATCGGGGCGGCGATCGCGCTGGCGCTGGCCGCCGAAGGGGCCGACGTCGCCATCAACTATCTCGACGACCGGACGGCCGCCGAGGCGATCGTCGGCGACATCCGGGCGCTGGGGCGGCGCGCCATCGTCGTGCGGGCAGACATGGCGAAAGTCCCGGAAATCGAGGCGATGGTCGCCGAGACCCTCGCGCGGCTGGGTGTCCCCGACATCCTCGTCAACAATGCCGGGACCTATCCCCGCGTGCCGCTGCTGGCGATGCGCGAGAGCGACTGGGACCACGTGCTGGACATCAACCTGAAGGCCGGCTGTTTCGCCACCATCGCGGTCGCCAGGGCGCTGATCGCGGCGGGCCGGACCGGCGGCGCGGTCATCAACCTGTCCTCGAGTTCGATCCGGGGATCGGTGCGCGGCGTCCACTACAGCGCCAGCAAGGGCGGCGTGGTGTCGATGACGCGGGCGATGGCGCTCGAACTGGCGCCGCACGGCATCCGCGTCAATGCCATCGCGCCCGGCCTCACCGACACCGCGCAGCCCCGCCATGGCAACACCGACGCCGAACTGGTGGAGATGGCGCGCGCCACCATCCCGCTCGGCGGCACGCTGCTGACGCCGGAACAGATCGCGGAGTCGGCGGTGTTCCTGGCGTCGAACGCGGCCGCCATGATCACCGGCCAGGTGCTGCACGTGAACGGCGGCGCCTACATGCCGTAGCCGGCACCCGATGGCGGGCTTCGAGGGAAGTGACGCCACGGCCCTTCCCTCACTCCCGGTGCGTCTATTGACGACCGGTCGACAATCCGCCGCCCACGCGGTTGCGATCCTGGTCTCGACCACGGGGTGACGCCTTCGCGCCTGCAGGCATGTCGACGGGGTCGGCCTTGAGGTGTCCGGACGACCCGGGCGGGCGTCCCGGGCCTGCGTTGGGACTCTTCACGTCCCATGTGATTTTTTGGTATGTGTCGGCCAACGCGGGCATGGCCAAGGATGCGGCGATACCGACGATGGCGGCGAGAAGAATTGCCTGACGTGCCGATCCAGTCATGTGCCTTGCTCCGGTGCGACAGCGGCCGACGCCGCCGACACCAGCACTACGAGCGCACGCTCACGAACATCCCCGCGCCCATGAAGATCCCCGCGCCCATGAAGATCGCCGACGCCCTATCGGGGCGTCAGCACCATCACCATCTGGCGGCCTTCGAGCTTGGGGTACTGCTCGATCTTGGCGAGGTCGTCGAGCTCGGTCTTGACCCGGTTGAGCACTTTCATGCCGAGATCCTGGTGGGCCATCTCGCGGCCGCGGAAGCGCAGGGTGACCTTGACCTTGTCGCCCTCGCCGAGGAACTCGCGCATCTGCTTCATCTTGAAATCGTAGTCGTGATCGTCGATGCCCGGACGCATCTTGATCTCCTTGACCGCGATGACCTTCTGCTTCTTGCGCGCCTCGTTGGCCTTCTTCTGGGCCTCGTACTTGAACTTGCCGTAGTCGCCGAGCTTGCACACGGGCGGTTCGGCGTTGGGCGATATCTCGATCAGGTCGAAACCCGCCTCGGTCGCCATCTCGAGCGCCTCGCGCGTGTCGACGACGCCGATCATGTCGCCGCTCTCGCCGATCAGACGCACGCTCAGCGCCCGGATTTCCCTGTTGACGCGCGGACCCTCGCGGGTGGGCGCGGCTTGCGACATGAACCTGGCTATGCTCTCTCTCCATCTCTAGAGCCGCGGGCGAAATCACCCGGCGGCGATCCGGACCACGCGCCGGTTTCCCCGACGCGCGTCCGTGGTTGTCGAAATCCGGGCCTCAGCGGGGCGGACGGACCTCGCCAGACAATTTATGGACCGCGTCCGCCAGCGCAAGCGTTTCCTGCCGCTCGCTGCCCAGCCGCCGGATCGCCACGGTGCGGCTCTCGACGTCGCGTTTGCCGACCGCGATCAGCAGCGGCGCCTTGGCCAGGGAATGCTCTCGGACCTTAAGATTGATCTTCTCGTTGCGCGTGTCGGTTTCGACCCTCAGGCCCGCGGCAGTCAAGGCGTCGGCGACCTCCTTGGCATAGCCGTCGGCGTCGCTGACGATGGTGCATACCACCGCTTGCGTCGGAGCCAGCCAGAGCGGGAAGCGGCCGACATAGTTCTCGATCAGGATTCCGATGAAACGCTCGAAGGATCCGAGGATCGCGCGATGCAGCATGACGGGCCGGTGACGCTGGCTGTCGGCCCCGATATAGGAGGCGTCGAGCCGCTCGGGCAGCACGAAATCGACCTGCAACGTTCCACATTGCCAGTCGCGTCCGATCGCATCGCGCAGCACGAATTCCAGTTTCGGACCGTAGAAGGCGCCTTCGCCGGGATTGTGCTTGAGTTCGAGACCGGCCGCGGCGCTGGCGTCGAGCAACGCCTTCTCGGCCCGGTCCCAGACTTCGTCGGCACCGGCCCGCACCGGCGGGCGGTCGGAGAACTTCACGAAGAAGTTGGCGAAACCGAGATCGGTGTAGATCGAGCGCAGCAGTTCGGCGAAGGCGATGGCCTCCTCCGTGATCTGGGCGTCGGTGCAGAAGATGTGGGCGTCGTCCTGGGTGAAATTGCGCACCCGCATGATGCCGTGCAGCGCGCCGCTTGGCTCGAACCGGTGGCAGGAGCCGAACTCGGCCATGCGCAGCGGCAGGTCGCGGTAGCTGGTCAGGCCCTGGTTGAAGATCTGGACGTGGCAGGGGCAGTTCATCGGCTTGAGCGCGAAGATGCGTTCGCCCTCGGGGTTGGCGACGTAGTCCCGCAGGCCTTCCTCGTTCTCCGAGATGTACATGTTCTCGCGGAACTTCTCCCAGTGGCCCGAGGCTTCCCAGAGGCGGCGGTCGACCAGCTGCGGCGTCTTGACCTCGACGTAGCCCGCGCCATCGAGCCGGCGGCGCATGTAGTCCTCTAGCGCCCGCCACAGCTTCCAGCCCTTGGGATGCCAGAACACCATGCCGGCTGCGTCTTCCTGCTGGTGGAAGAGGCCCATTTCCTTGCCGATGCGGCGGTGGTCGCGCTTCTCGGCTTCCTCGATCTGCGTCAGGTAGGCCTTGAGCTGCTTCTCGTCGCCCCATGCGGTGCCGTAGATGCGCTGCACCTGGGCGTTGCGGGCGTCGCCGCGCCAGTAGGCGCCCGACACCTTGGTGAGCTTGAAGGCCTTGGGCAGTTTGCCCGTCGAGGGCAGGTGCGGTCCGCGGCACATGTCGAGCCAGCCGCCCTGGCGATAGACGGAGATCTCCTCGCCAGCCGGCAACTCGTCGGACCATTCGGCCTTGAACGTCTCGCCGTGATCGAGGAAGTGCTTCTTCAACGTGGCGCGGTCCCAGACCTCGCGTTCGATCTTCAGGTCGCGGTCGACAATCTCCTTCATCCGCGCCTCGATCGTCTCGAAGTCGTCGGGCGTGAAGGCCTCGGCGCGCACGAAGTCGTAGTAGAAGCCCGTCTCCGTCGAGGGGCCGAACGTGATCTGCGTGCCCGGAAACAGTTCCTGGACCGCCTGCGCCAGCACGTGGGCGGCGTCGTGGCGCACCAACTCCAGCCCCTCGGGATCCTTCGCGGTGACGAGGGCCACTTTCGCGTCGCGCTCGATCGGACGGTCGAGGTCGCGCAACTCGCCATCGACCTTGACGGCGAGTGCGGCCTTGGCGAGGCCGGGGCCGATGCTCGCCGCGATGTCGGCACCGGAAACCGGGCCGGGATAGGAACGGACGTTGCCGTCGGGAAGCGTGATATTGATCATGATGAAGTACCGGACGAATCGGAAAGCGACGGTCGACGCGCCTGCAAGCGCGGACGTGGGCGCACGGAGAACCCGGAAGGTTTCGACACGCGCGCTGGGCCGGGAGGCGAGTTCGCGCAGCGACGCGCGCCCGGCCGAGTCAAGTTCGGTCGGTGGGTCGGCGGATCGCGACGAACGCGACAAGAGCGGGCGAAAGCCGGCGGATCATGGGTGGAGGAAGTATCGGCGCGGCTTCGTTTTGTCAAGGTGCCGCGCCCGGCGCGAGGGCGCGGTAGACGTCGAGAGTGCGCTCGCACATGGCCTTGACGTCGAACTTGTCGACCACGTGGGCGCGCGCCCGCCGCGACAGCGCGCTGCGCTGTTCGGGCGAAAGACCGAGCGCCTTGTCCAGCGCGCGGGCAAGTGCCGAGGGCACGCCGGGCGGGGCCGTCCAGCCGGTGACGTCCTGCAGGATCGCCTCGACCGCGCCGCCGGCGGCGCCACAGACGACCGGCCGGCTCATCGCCTGGGCTTCGACCATCACGCGGCTGAAGCCCTCGCCTTCGCCGCCGGCCACCACCACGTCCGAGAGCATGTAGGCGGCGGGCATGTCCTCGCACCACGGCGCCATCGCCACCATGCCACCGAGGCCCAGCGCCTCGACCATCGTCTTGATCTGGCGTTCCAGCGGGCCGGCCTGCGGCTGGGCGCCGATCAGCAGCGCGAAAACGTCCTCGCGGCCCAGCTCTCCGAGCGCGGCGACCAGTCCCAGCTGGCCGCGGTCGACGTCGAGGCGGCCTGGAAAAAGGATGATGCGGCGATCGTCGGGCAACCGCCATTGCGCGGCGAGCTTGATCACCCGCTCGGCCCGCACGGTGGCCGGGTCGAACCGGTCGAGCGCGATGCCGGCCGGGATCGTGACCATGCGGTCGTCGGGTACGCGATGGCGACCGCGCAGGTCGCGGGCAACGAAGTCCGACACCGCGATCACGCGGTCGGCGCGCGCCTGCGCGGCGTCGAGCCAGCGGCTCGTCCAGCCCTCGGCGGCGCCTGGGCGATGCACGCTCGCCACGACCTTCAGCGCCTGCTCGTCGGCGATCTTGCGCGCCGCCCATGCCGCCGTGCGCGTCCTGGCATGGATGATCGACACGCCGCGTCCGGTCAGCAGTTCACGCAGCGCGCGCGCCATCCGCCAGGCCGCGACAAGGCCGTCCCGATCGGTCGGCATGGCGATGTGTTCGATCTTCAGGCGCCGCAGTTCGCCCGCCATGCCGCCACCGGGGCTCGCGACGATCGCGTCGCCGCCGGCCGCGACCAGGGCTGCCGCCGTGTCGATCGTCGCGCGCGCGATGCCGCCGCCGTCGAGCGGCGGGACGATCTGCAGCACGGTCGGCAAGGGGCGTGGGTCGGGGAGGGCATCGACGTCCATCGCGTGTTTCTAGCGAGCGTGCCGGGTGCCCGCCAGCCTGTCGCGTGGCGGGCGACGGTGCGTGCCTTGCGCGGTCGTGGCCGCACCGCCTAGATCGGTGGCGCGACCGAGGGGAGAGCCATGACGACGACCGACAAGGACGACACAAGGTTTCTCGACCGGCCAGATGGTGCGCGCCTCGCCTACGCGAAGGCGGAGGGGCGCGGCCCGACGGTCGTGTTCTTCGGCGGCTTCCGGTCGGACATGACCGGCACCAAGGCGCTGGCGCTCGACGCCTGGGCGCGCCGGACCGGGCGCGCCTTCCTGCGCTTCGATTATTTCGCGCATGGCCAGTCCTCGGGCGCCTTCGAGGACGGTACCGTCGGCCGCTGGCTCGACGATTCGCTCGCCGCCATCGACGCGCTGACCACCGGCAAGCTGGTGCTGATCGGCTCTAGCATGGGCGGCTGGCTGTCGCTCCTGACGGCGAAGCACCGGCCTGGCCGCGTCGCGGGCTGGATCGGCATCGCGGTGGCACCCGATTTCACCGAGGAGCTGATGTTGCAACGGCTGGCACCGGAGCAGCGCACGACCCTGGAACGCGACGGAGTCCTGCGTCGCCCGAGCCGCTATTCGGATGAGCCCGATATCCTGACGTGGCGGCTGATCGAGGAAGGCCGAAACCATCTGGTGCTCCGCGAGCCACTGCGCATCGCCGGACCCGTCCATCTGTTCCACGGCCAGAAGGATCCCGACGTGCCGTGGGAATACTCGCTGAAGGTGATGGCCCACCTCGAGGCGACCGAGGTGGTCGCGACGTTCACGAAGGACGGCGACCATCGCCTGTCGACTCAAGCCGATCTCGACCGCCTGATCGCGGCGGTCGAGGGGATGTGCGGGTAGGCGCCCTCGTCTCACGTGCAGAATGGTATCCCGCTGAGCCGGAGGATCGGTTTCCGGCCGCCGGGGCACAGCGCCTCGCCTGGCCGCGGTGCCGCTGCCTTTTCCGCAGGAGGCTTCGCGGCGGTCAATTTCGGGGTGACCGCCAGTGCCGGAACGACCGGAGGCTTGGGCGGCGGCCCCGCCGTTTCCGTGTTCGTCGGGGCCTCGGGCGTGGGCGCGGCGGCGGCGGCTTTCGCGAAAGCGATCATCGCGGGCAGTGTACAGATGCTCGCGTGACTACGGACATATTCCAGCGCGCGATACTTGGCGGTCGGGTTGTCCGGGAAGTTCGTGGCCTCGGGCGGAAACTGAGCCCGGTAGTGAGCCATCGCGCCGCTGATTTTCGGATAAAGCTCGTCGGCGATCTCGGCCAGCAGGAACGTCTTGTTGTAGTTGTCCACCGTCGCGGGCACGATGCCCGTCGCGCCGAACAACGCCGCGATGACCCCGGTGCTGGCGCCCGCCAAGGTCGTGATGAGACCTGCCGCGGTATGCGCCGCCACGAGCGTATCCTTGGCGAACGCATTCTGTTGCCGCGCCGACGTCAGCCGTTCAAAATAGACCTGACACTGGCTGGCGGCACGTTCGTAGCCGATCGTGACGAAGTATTGCGCTTTTTGCTGGTCGGTGGCGGAAGCGCCCGCGCCCTTGAGCTCCTTCCAGGAATCCTCGAAGGCCCTCGATGTCTGGTCGATCTGCGATGCCGTCGGCGGCCCGTCCGGCGTCAGCGATGGTTGTGGCAACAATCCACAGGCATTGATTGCGGTCGTGGTC
>CAMDVZ010000104.1 GCA_945878895.1 Caenispirillum bisanense
GACCTACGAGAAGGGCATCCGCGTCAGCGATGTCCAGATGAAGACGCTCGACCTTCGCGGCGACGCCTTCCATCCGGAATGGAACTACGCCATCGTCCCGCGCAAGAGCGATAAATCGTAGCTGTTATCCTGGCGACTGTCCTAACGCAGCGAGGAGTCGTCGCGCACCAGCATGTTCTCGCCGCCGGGCACGCCGTGGTCGCCGGCTTTCAGGGTCTTGGCCGGCTCGTCCAGCACGCTGCCGGTGTGGCCGGGATACGCGCGCGCGCCTGAATTGAACTGATGGTTCGCGATCGCCGCGGCCGCGTCGGGCGCGTGTTCCGGATCGGGCAGATCGCTGATCGCGTCGCGCACTGTGCGCCACGCCGCGTGCGGCGGTATCGCGAAGCCCAGCCGTTCCAGTCGCGCGCGCTCGGCATCGGACGGGATCGGGCGACGCTTCTTCGCGATCCGGTGGCGCTCCCAATAGTCCCCGGTCTTGTACTTGTCCCACAGCAGTGCGTCGGCGCCGTGCGTGGGTTCCGGAAACGACCAGTCGACGCCGAGATCGGCGCGGAACCCGACGAAGAAAACCCGCTCGCGCTTCTGTGGCACGCCGTAGTCGGCGGCGTTCAACACACGCGTGACGACCTTTTAGTGTCAGCCGCGCGGCGTGCCCCGCGTGTGGTATCGCTCCAGCCGCGCCAGGTGGTCCTGCCAGCTCTCGTCGGGCTTGGCTGCCAACGCCGGATAGGACAGCTGCAGGCGGATGTATTTGAAGTAGTTGCGGAAGGTCGCGCGCGTCAGGCCGCGCACGTTCTCGAACACGAACGCCTTGGGCCGCAGCGCGCGGATCGCCCGAACGGCCTCGGGAAACATGTCGCGCGAATCGTGACGGCCCTGGTGCTTGCCGCCCAGCGAGAAGGGCTGGCAGGGCGGCCCGCCGGACACGAAATCGACCTCGCCGAGGTTCGTGTAGGAGAAATCCCGCACGTCGCCCTGGGTCAGCGGCCAGTGCGTCAGCGGCGCGAGGCCGGCTTCCTGGTTGGCGCGGATGGTGTCGCAGGCGTGCTGGTTCCACTCGACCACGGCCACAGGCACGAAGCCCGCGCGCGACACGCCCATGGCAAGACCGCCGGCGCCGGCGAAGAGTTCTACCGAACGCATGGTCGGCTTTGCGGGGAAGCAGGCAGTCGGCACATGGCCCGGTTGGTCGGTTCGAGATCGTACTCCCATATCACGTACGAGGGCCGGCCCGCGAGAGCCGGCCGCTACCGGTCGCGACACCCCTTCCGCCCCTCGCTCCCCGGAACGCGCTGTTCCGCCGCGCTTGCGCCCGTCCTCCCGCGCGGCATGATGCGCGCCACCCGTCCCCTTGCCGCCGGAGCGCGTCCATCCATGAAGGTTTCCGAAGCGATCCTGAGCCGCCGTTCGATGCGCGCGTTCAAGCCCGATCCCGTTCCTGAAGCGACGGTGCGGCGCATCCTCGACGTCGCCAAGCACGCGGCGTCCAACACCAACTGCCAGCCGTGGCGGGTCTACGTGACGATGGGTGCCGCCCGTCACCGGGTCAGCAACGCGATCATGGCCGCCATCGCGGCCGGCGAGGCGCCGTCGTCGGACTATCACGTCCACGGCGAGCCGATCGAACCCTATCGCGGCCGCCAGGTGACGCTCGGCAAGGCGCTTTACGGCATGCTGGGCATCGTCAAGGGCGACACGGCCGGCACGATGCGCCAGGCCCTGCGCAACTTCCTGTTCTTCGACGCGCCCGTGGGCATGATCGTGACGATGGATCGCCGCCACGGCGAGGGGCAGTGGATCGATTGCGGCAGCCTGCTCGCCAGCATCATGCTGATGGCGCGCGAGGAAGGCCTGCACACCTGTCCGCAAGCGGCCTTCTCGAACTACCACAAGGTGCTGCGGCGCGAGCTGCCGATCCCCGACAACGAGATCGTGCTGTTCGGCATCGCGCTGGGTCACGCCGATCCCCAGGTTGTGCCCAACATGCTGGTGCCCGGCCGCGCCGCCGAAGAAGAGTTAGTCACCTGGGCGCGCGAGTAGCGCCGGCGGCGGCGGCGCGGTGAAAGTCTCCGACGCGATCCTCGGCCGCCGCTCGATGCGGACGTTCAGGTCCGATCCGGTGCCGCGCGCCGACGTGGAATGGATCGTCGACCACGCGCGGCGCGCGGCGTCCAACGGCAACCTCCAGCCGTGGCATCTCTACGTCACGACGGGCGCCGCGCGTCAGCGGCTGGTCGACGCGATCCTGGCCGCCATCGACGCGGGGGAACCCACGGCGCGCGAGTACGGCGTCTACCCTGCCGTGTTCCGGCCGCCCTACGACGAGCGGCGCAAGACGGTCGGCAAGCAGCTCTATGGCGTGCTGGGCGTCCCGAAGGGCGACGCCGCCGGCATGGCGCGCCAGTTCCGCCGCAACTACGAATTCTTCGGCGCGCCCGTGGGCATGATCCTCTGCATCGACCGCGACATGGGCCAGGGCCAGTGGCTCGATTGCGGTGCTTTTCTAGACCAGATCATGCTGCTGGCGCGCGAAAAGGGGCTGCATACCTGCGCCCAGGGCGCCTTCGGCCCCTTCCACAAGATCATCAAGCGGTTGCTCGGAATCCCGGAGGATCGGATCGTGCTGTGCGGCATCGCGCTGGGTTACGCCGACGAAAACGAGCCGCCGAACAATCTGGTTACCGAACGCGCGCCGGCCGCCGACTTCGCGACGTGGCTGGATTCGTAGCCGGTACGGCCACGATAGCCCTGACCGTGGCCTGACGTGCCTCGGGGCGATTCCGGTCCGACGTTAGAATCCGCTAGCGCGTCGGGGTCTATCTGCTAAAGAAAGCCGCCGTCGCGGACGAAAGCGCTCCACGGCCCAGAAACCGCGCAAGTAAATTTCGGGAGGATGTTCGTGACTTTTCCCATTCGTGCCGCGATGTCGGTCGCGGGCCTCGCGCTCGCGATCTGGTGCATCGTGCTGGGCGTGAAGAATTTCACGCATGTCTCGGGTCTGGCGATCGGCATCCTGCTGATGCTGCCCGTGCTCGGTCTCGATCCGCTGCTGAAATTCAGCGCGGTCGTGGACTGGGTCAACGAGAAGATCGGCAAGATCTGCGACTGGCTGATCCTGATCGCCTGCATCGTCAGCGGCGGCAACGCCATGGTCCGCTACGCCTACGACACCAGCTCGAACGCCTGGCTCGAGATCCAGTGGTACATGTTCGCCGTCATCGTGATGTTCGGCGCGTCCTACACGCTGAAGAAGAACGAGCACGTGCGCGTCGACATCTGCTACATGATGCTCAACGATCGCCAGCAGACCTGGGTCGACATTCTCGGCACCATCTTCTTCCTGCTGCCCGCCTGCGTGCTGCTGTCGTGGCTGAGCTGGCCCTTCTTCATGCAGTCGTTCAACGTGCTCGAGCATTCCAGCAACGCCGGCGGATTGCTGCGCTGGCCGATCAAGCTGGTGCTGCCGGTCGGCTTCGCGCTGGTGGCGTTGCAGGGCATTTCCGAACTCATCAAGCGCGTGGCCGTTCTCCAGGGCCTCAACGTCGCGCTCGAGGCCAAGTACGAGAGGCCCGTTCAATGATTCCGATCGAGTACATGCCGCCGCTGATGTTCGGCGGCCTCGTGGTCTTCATGCTGATCGGCTACCCGGTCAGCTTCTCGCTCGCCGCCGTCGGCCTGTCGTTCGGTTTCCTGTCGATCAATCTCGGCTTCTTCGACATCAACTTCCTGCAGGCCATTCCGGGCCGCGTGTTCGGCAGCATCCTCGCCAACGAACTGCTGCTGGCGATCCCGTTCTTCACCTTCATGGGCGCGATCTTGGAGAAGTGCGGGCTCGCCGAGGACATGCTGGAGTCGATGGGCCAGCTGTTCGGACCCATCAAGGGCGGGCTCGGCTATTCCACGATCATCGTCGGTTTCATCCTCGGCGCCATCACCGGCACGGTGGCCGCCCAGGTCATCGCCATGGCGATGATCACGCTGCCCGTGATGATGCGGTACAAGTACGACATGCGCTACGCCACCGGCGTGCTGGCGGCGTCGGGCACCATCACGCAGCTGGTGCCGCCGTCCCTCGTGCTGGTGGTGCTGGCGGACCAGATGGGCAAGTCGGTCGGCGACATGTATCTCGGCGCCTGGGGTCCCTCGCTGCTGCAGATCGCGCTGTTCGCCGGCTACACGTTCTACTTCACCCTGGTGAAGCCCCACGCGCTGCCGCCGGTGCCGCGCACGATGTTTGGCCGCGAGCTGATCGTGAAGTGCATGTGGGGCATCATCCCCGCGGCCGTGCTGATCTTCCTCGTGCTCGGCACCATCATGATGGGCCTCGCCACGCCGACCGAAGCCGGTGCCATGGGCACCATCGGCGCCATCATTCTGGCGGTGGTGCGCAACGCGCCGCTGACGAAGTTCGACAAGTGGGCCTTCGGGCTGGGCTGCGCGGCGGCGATCGTCGGTTCGATCGTCGGCATCTGGGCCTTCAAGTCACCGCTCTTCAAGGCCTTCTTCACCGTCATGTTCGCGTCGGTGATCTGGCTGTGCTGGCGGGCCTGGCAGGTCAAGGACCTGCACGACCTGATCGTCCAGGCCTTCCAGGTCACGATGCGCATCACCTCGATGGTGGCGTTCATCCTCGTGGGCGCGACCTGCTTCTCGATCACCTTCGCGGGCGTCGACGGCAATCTCTGGGTCGAGCATCTGTTGACGGGTCTGCCCGGCGGCGTCTGGGGCTTCCTGATCGTCGTCAACATCTTCGTGTTCTTCCTGGCGTTCTTCCTCGATTTCTTCGAGATCGCCTTCATCATCGTGCCGATGCTGACGCCGGTGGCCCAGAAGGTGCTGGCGCCGGTCGTGGGACCGGACGCGGCGCTGATCTGGTTCGGCGTCATCCTGTGCGTGAACATGCAGACCTCGTTCATGCATCCGCCGTTCGGCTTCGCGCTGTTCTACCTGCGCAGCGTGGCGCCGAAGGAAGTGAAGAGCTCCGACATCTACTGGGGTGCGATCCCGTGGGTGATCACGCAGCTGATCATGGTGGCGATCGTGATCGCCTGGCCTTCCTGCGTGACCTACTTCCTCGATCCACCCTCCAAGGTCGATCCGGCCACGGTCAAAATCGACGTTCAGGCGCCGCAGGACGACAATCCCGCGCCGGTGTTCGGGGCGCCGCCACCCAAGAACTGAGGCCGGCGGCGCGCGCCCCGACGCGCGCGCCGGGTCCAGCCAGACAAAGAAAAAGCCCCGCCAAACGGCGGGGCTTTCCTTTTGGGCGAGGCGGCGAGGCTAGCGACCGCGCGCCGACATCGAGAAGTTGAAGTTGTCGAACGTGTTCTCGGCGACCCGGAACCACAGGTTCTGGTCGGTGCGGAACGCCTTGAGGCTGTCGAACAGCTTCTTGAAGCTGGCGTTCTTGGCCGAGAGCTCGTCGTACAGCTTGTAGGCCTCGTCGAAGCAGGCCTCGAGCACCGGACGCGGGAACGGCTTGAGGATCGCGCCGCCGGCCACCAGTCGCTTCAGCGCCGCGGGATTGCCGGCGTCGTACTTCGGCACCATCCAGCTCGACACCATGCCGCAAGCCGTCTCGATCATCGCCTTGTAGGCCTTGGGCAGCGACTCGAACGCCTTGGTGTTGACGTACATCGAGCCGATCGAGTGACCTTCCCACCAGCCCGGATAGTAGTAGTACTTCGCGACCTTGGCGAAACCGAGCTTCTCGTCGTCGTACGGACCGACCCACTCGCAGGCGTCGATCGTGCCCTTCTCGAGCGCCGGATAGATGTCGCCGCCGGCGATCTGCTGCGGCACGACGCCGAGGCGCTGCAGGATCAGGCCGGCGAAGCCGCCGACCCTGAACTTCAGGCCCTTCATGTCGTCCATCGAGTTGATTTCCTTGCGGAACCAACCGCCCATCTGGCAGCCGGTGCCGCCGAACGGGAAGGACGTGATGCCGTACTGCTTGTAGAACTCGTTGATCAGCTGGGTGCCGCCGCCATGGACCTGCCAGGCGAGCGCCTGGCGCTGGTTCATGCTGAAGGGCAGGCCGGTCTCGAACACGAAACTCGGGTCCTTGCCGAAATAGTAGTAGGCGGCGGTCTGCCCCATTTCGACGGTGGCGTTCTGCACCGCGTCGGCGACCTGCAGGCCGGGCACGATTTCGCCGGCGGCGAACACGCGGATCTGGAACTTGTTGTCGGACATCTCGCCGATCAGCTTGGCGAACAGTTCGGACCCGCCGAACAGCGTGTCGAGCGACTTGGGGAAGCTCGACGTCAGACGCCACTTCACTTCGGGCATGCCCTGCGCGATGGCGGGCGCCGCCACCGCGGTGGCGGCCGCGGCCGCGGCGCCGATCGCGCCGGTGCGTACGAGTTTACGACGATTCATCCTGGGTTTCTCCTCTGTCCCTGACTCGTGCCGCGCGTTGTCGGCGGCTATCTGGTGGCCGGGACCCGGAACTTGACATGCGCCGGGACCGATTCCAAGCGCTCGTCGACACCGTGGCAGGGCAATCGGGTGAACGCCGCTTCGGCTCTGGAGCAGTCGTTGCGTCGAGCGAAACCTTGCCGATGTCGCACTTTCCGGGAGCGCGCCACTCCAGTGGCGCTCATGGCGAACGCCCTGGATGGCCGCACCGAGGCGAAGATGCGCCACTGGAGTGGCGCGCTCCCGGAGTTTACCATCCCGGCGAGGTTCCCGCCGGTTCGAAACCGCTCCGATGTCCCGGCGTGACGTTCACCCGATTGCCCTGGACACCGTGGCGAATACCGGAAACCCCGCCGGCGTTGGCCGGCGGGGTAACGGACGCATCGCCGGGATTGCCCAGGCTAGAGTTTGCCGGCGCTCGACATGCGGCCGATGAAATTGTCGAACGTGCCCTCTGCCACGCGGCTCCACAGCGCCTGGTCGATGCGAAACGGACGCCACTGGTCGTAGACCTTCTTGAATTTCGGATTCTTCGCCGAAATTTCGGCGTAGAGCTCCATCGCGGCGTTGAAGCAGGCTTCCAGCACCGGCTGCGGGAAGGGCGACAGCCTGGTGCCGCCGGCGACCAGGCGGCGCAACGCGGCGGGGTTGCCGGCGTCGTACTTGGCCATCATCCAGAGCGTGACCTCGTTGGCCGAGACCTCGATGGCTTTCTGGTAGATTGGCGGCAGCGCGGCCCACGATCTGGCGTTGACGTAGGCGGTGCCCATGCCGGTGCCTTCCCACCAGCCGGGGTAATAGTAGTAGGGCGCCACCTTGTTGAAGCCGAGCTTTTCGTCGTCGTAGGGGCCGACCCATTCGGCCGCGTCGATCGTGCCCTTCTCCAGCGCCGGGTAGATTTCGCCGCCGGCGATCTGCTGCGGCACGACGCCGAGCCTGGACAGGATCTGGCCCGCGAAGCCGCCCACCCGGAATTTCAGGCCCTTCAAATCCTCGACGGTCTTGATCTCCTTGCGATACCAGCCGCCCATCTGCGCGCCGGTGCCGCCCATCAGATGGCCGATCACGCCATAGTCCTTGTAGAACTCGTCCATCAGCTGGCGGCCGCCGCCATGCATCCACCACGCCACGTGCTGGCGGCTGTTGAGGCCGAACGGCACCGCGGTGTCGAACGTGAAGGTGATGTCCTTGCCGATGTAGTAGTAGGCCGCCGTCTGGCCGATCTCGACGGTGCCGTTCTGCACCGCGTCGAGCACCTGGAGGCCGGGCACGATCTCGCCGGCCGCGAAGGGGGTGATGCGGAACTTGCCGTCGGTGATCTCGCCGACGCGGCGGCAGAACAGCTCGGCGCCGCCGTAGAGCGTGTCGAGCGACTTCGGAAAACTCGACGTCAGGCGCCAGCGGATTTCCGGCATGCCCTGCGCGATGGCCGGTGCCGCCAGCGCGGCGGCGGCGCCGACCGTTGCCCCGACTCCGGCCGTGCGCACGAATTTGCGACGATCCATACGATAGTCCTCCCGCGAGCCGCTTTTTCCGATGCATGTGCGCCGCGACTCATGACGCCTGCCTGCGTTTATTTGCGGCAGTTTGTCACGCCCGGCACGGCCCGCAAGCGGATTCCGCCAGCCGGAAAAAGAAAGCCCCGCCGGTGGGCGGGGCTTTGTCGTCGTCCGGGCGGGACGATCAGAGGCGGTTCTGGGCCGACAGACGGGCCATGAAGTTGTCGAAGGTGCCCTCGGCGACCCGGAACCACAGGATCTGGTCGTCGCGGAACGCCTTCCAGCTGTCGAACACCTTCTTGAACTTCGGGTTCTTGGCGCTGGTCTCGGCGTAGAGTTCCTGGGCGGCCTTGTAGCAGGCCTCCAGCACCGGCTGCGGGAAGGGCTGCAGCTTCGTGCCGGCCGCGACCAGCTCGCGCAGCGCGCGCGGGTTCTGGGCGTCGTACTTGGCGACCGACCAGTTGGTGGTTTCGTCGCAGGCCGAGGCGATGGCTTCCTTGTACAGCGGCGGCAGCGAATCCCACGCCTTCAGGCCCACGAACAGCGTCAGGGCCGCACCACCTTCCCACCAGCCGGGATAGTAGTAGTTGGGCGCCACCTTGTTGAAGCCGAGCTTCTGGTCGTCGTAGGGACCGACCCACTCGGCCGCGTCGATCGTGCCCTTTTCCAGCGCCGGATAGATCTCGCCGCCGGCGATCTGCTGCGGCACGACGCCGAGCTTGGCCATGACCTGGCCGGCAAAGCCGCCGATCCGCATCTTGACGCCCTTGAGATCCTCGGGCGTCTTGATTTCCTTGCGCCACCAGCCGCCCATCTGCGCGCCGGTGTGGCTCATCAGGAACGAGGTGCAGTTGTAGTCCTTGTAGAACTCGCGCATCAGCTCGAGCCCGCCGCCGTGGTGGACCCAGGCGTTGTGCTGGCGGGTGTTGAGGCCGAACGGCGCGGCGGTGTCGAAGCAGAAGGTCGGGTCCTTGCCGACATAGTAGTACGAGGCAGTGTGGCCGAGCTCGACGGTGCCGTTCTGCACCGAATCGAGCACCTGCAGGCCGGGCACGATCTCGCCGGCCGCGAACACCCGGATCTGGAACTTGTTGTCGGTCAGTGCCGCGACTCGCTTGGCGAAATGCTCGCCGGCGCCGAAAATAGTGTCGAGCGACTTGGGGAAGCTCGACGCCAGGCGCCATTTGATTTCCGGCATCGACTGGGCGATGGCGGGCGCCGCCACGGTGGCGGCGGCGGCCACCGCCGTGCCGATACCGGCGCTGCGAACGAATTTTCGACGATCCATTAGGAGGTCTCCCTGCGTCGGTGTCGGGGGTCGCGTCCCCCCGACGGTTGACAAGCTTATAGGCGCCCGGCCACGGGTTTGCAGCCGGATTCGGGGACTCAGTGGCGCGCCGCGAGGCCGCCATCGACGTTGTAGACGACGCCGCTGGTGTAGCCAGACCGGTCCGACGCCAGGAATGCCGCCAGATCGGCGATCTCGGCCGGCTCGCACGGCCGCCCGAACGGCAGGTGTTTCGTCAATTCGGGCCAGCGGTCGGCGTCGCCGAGCTGCTTTTCGGCCTGGCCGCGCATCAGGGTGACCATGCGGTCGGTGCGGGTGGCGGGCGGATTGATCGCCACCACGCGCACGCCGTGGTCGACGCTTTTGGAGCCGACGGTGCGGGTGAACATCATCAGCGAGGCGTTGCCCATGCTGCCCGCGGCGTAGTCGTAGTTGGGCATGTCGCCGGCCATGCCGATGATGTTGACGATCACGCCGCGCTTGCGGTTCTTCATCTCGGTCAGCATGGCGCGCGTCGTGTTGACGTAGCCGAACACCTTGAGATTCCACACTTCGCGCCAGCGCGCCTCGTCGATGGTCTCGACGTCGCCGCGCGGGATGGCGCCGGCGTTGTTCACGAGGATGTCGACGTCGGCACAGGCCGCGATCAGCGCGCGCGCCGCGTCGCCGTCGGCGAGATCGACGGCGTGAATCTCGACCGGCACGTTGAAGCGCGCCCGCAATTTCGTCTGGGCGTCCTTCAGGTTCGCTTCGCTGCGCGAGGCGATGTGGATCTTGCAGCCCTCGGCCGCGAAGGTCTCGGCACAGGCATAGCCAATGCCCTTGGAACCGCCGGTGATGAGGACGGATTTTCCCGCCAGTTTGAGGTCCATTGTGTTTCGCTCGTCCCGTTGTTGATCGTGCCGGCCATCTGACCACGGCAACGCCGCCGACGCGAGATCGGACCGCGGGATGGCTCCGACGTGGCGCAACATTTCTCATGGTGCGATACAGCAATTGTCATTGAAACGACAATATAGCTGCCCTATATTCCCTTCGAACCGGTCACCCGAGACAATCAGACCGGCATTGGGAGGGGCGCTCTAACCACCTTGGAGGTTAGACATGCACCCCGCTACCGAAACCACGCTCGCCGACCTCGCCGCGCTCGACCGGCGTTCCCCCGTCCTGTCGCTGGAAACCCGCCTCGCGCTGGAGGCCCACGCCCGGTGCCAGCGCAGCCAGCTGCTCGCCGACATGATTTCGTCGGCCATCGCCTGGCTCGTCGGCCGACTCAAACCGGCCCTGCATCGCCCCGCCGGTCGCCCGACGGCGGCCGCGCGCTGACCATTTCGCAAGGAACCCACCATGACCATTCTCGACGACGCCTGGATGCCCGTGCGGCGTTCGGCCAACCGCCCGGCGCGGGACATCGTCCTCGCCGTCCGCGAAACGCTGGTGCTCTGGCGTCGGCGGTCGGCCGAGCGGGCGCTGCTCGCCACGCTCTCGCACCGTGATCTCGCGGACATGAACGTCACGCCAGGCGACGCGTTCCGCGAAATCAACAAGCCCTTCTGGCGCGCCTGAGCGCGTCGACACCGCCAACCGGACGCAGGCGCGCCACCGTGGCGCACCTGCGTCTGTCGCGCGCCCGGCAAAGCTGCTAGAGGCGCGCCCTCCCATGAGCATCCCCACCCCCGCGAAGGCCGCCACGTCGAAGCCCGACCCGCTGACGCCCGGCCTGATCGTCGTGCTGGCGATGCTGTCGGCCTTCACGCCGCTCTCCATCGACATGTATCTGCCGGCGTTCCCGTCGATCCGGGCGGAGTTTTCCGCCTCGGCCTCGCAGGTCCAGCTCAGCCTGTCGGCTTTCATGCTGGCGTTCGGCTTCGGGCAGATCGTCTACGGGCCGCTGGGCGATCATTTCGGCCGCAAACCCGTCCTGCTGACCGGCATCGTGCTCTATCTCGCCGCGACGCTCGCCTGCGCGCTGGCCGCCAATCCCACGCAATTGATCGTGCTGCGGATCGTCCAGGGCCTGGCCGCGGCCGCCGCGCCGGTGATGGCACGCACCATGATCCGCGATCTCGCCGAACGCGACCGCGCCGCCCAGGTCATGTCGATCCTGATGGCTTGCGTCAGCATCGCGCCGATGACCCCACCCCTGATCGGCAGCCAGGTGATGGCCTTCTTCGGCTGGCGCGCGATCTTCTTCGCGCTGGCGGCGTTCGGCGTGGTGGCCTTCCTCGCCGCCGCGCTCCGCCTGCCCGAGACCCTGAAGCCGGAAATGCGTGGGCCGCTGGCGTTCGGCGGCATCGTTGGCCGCTTCGCCGAGCTGCTGTCGACCCGCCTGTTCATGGGCTACGCCCTGACCACCGGCTTCCTGTTCGGTGCCATGTTCTCGTTCGTGTCTGTGTCCTCGCTGGTGCTGATCGAGATCTACGGCCTCACGCCAACACAGTTCGGCGCCGTGTTCGCCAGCACCGTGGTGGCCATGACCATCGGCTCGATCGTCAACAGCCGCTTCACCCGCCGCGTCGGCGCGCCGGTCATGCTGCGCCGCGCCGTTCGCGCGCCGGCCATCGTCGGCCTGCTGCTGATCGTCTGTGGCATCGTCGAGCATCTCACCGGCGCGCTGGGCTGGGTGCCCTTCGCGCTCGCCTCGATGGGGCTGATCACGTCGATGAGCTTCATCGCCTCGAACGCGACGGCATGCGCGCTCCAGGCCTATCCGCACATGGCCGGTGCGGCGGCCTCCCTGCTGGGCGTCGTGCAGTTCGGTTGTGGCTCGCTGTTCGGCGCCACCGTCGGCCTGATGCTGTCGGGGTCGGCGCTGCCGATGGCGCTGATGATGGGCGCCGGCGGCATCCTCAGCTACCTCGCCCACCGCGTCATGGTGCGCGGCTAGCCGGCCTGGCGCAACGCCGTCCACAGCAGCGACACGCCGGCGATCGCCACGACCGCGTCGATCAGCGTGCGAAACCGCGCCACGTCCATGCTGCCAAGCAGGCGGCGCGCCAGCATCGCCCCCGTCGCCATCGCCGCGCCGACCGCGACGCCGGCCAGCGCGGTCGACCACGGCAAGGCGCCCAACGACTGGAACGTCGCGACCTTCGCCACGTAGATCGCCAGCGAGCCCGCCGCTTCGGTCGCGACGAACGCGCCCTTGGCCAGACCAAGAGGCTGTGACTTTTTCCTGGCGCCGGCAATGGCGGCCTGATTCACTGTCGGTCGAGGGAGATTTCCATGCCCCAGACCGCTGCCAGCCTCTTCGACGAGCTGCCCGAGCAAGCCGTGCCGGCGCGCGACCCCGGGGCTGCGCGGAT
>CAMDVZ010000105.1 GCA_945878895.1 Caenispirillum bisanense
CTTGTGGTCAAGGCTGCGTCCGTCGTGTTTCATGGCCCGATCATAGCGGGAATCCCAGCAAAACGCAACACATTGTAGACTAAATTACTGACTTATTAGTAAAGGCCTGCGTCTACCGCTCGTCCAGCCATCGTCCAGCCGACGCGCCCCTCCCGTCCAGCCGAACCCCGCCGAGCGTCCAGTCACTTTGACGCATATCTAGCCGAAATCGACCTCGCCCAGTCGAAAACCCGTCCATCCAGCGCACGGGCCCCGGGTGGGGGGTAAAACTGGATGTCGCTGCCTCCCCCGCCGGCCCGGCCATGGCCCGTTGCAACCGTCCTGCCGTCGATACGGCGTCGGCACGGCGCTCGCGCAGTTCGTCCACGATGTCCTCGGGCGCCCTGGCCATGAACCGCGCGTTGCCGAGGCGATCGGCTATCTTTGTCACCTCGCCGTCCAGCTTCTTCACTTGCTTGCCCGGCCGCGCGCCCGCGGCATCGAGAGCGATCACCTCGCCGACCGGCAGCGCGTGGGTCACCTTGCCGACCACGATCCGAAGCGCGGCCCTGCCGGCGGCGGCACGGCGCCGAACGCACTTCTCGCGCTCGCCATCGCCGCGCTCCACCGGATCCTGCCCGGACGGCGCGGGGTGTTGCCGACACGGGAGCCGGTCGCGGCCGGCATCGCGACGACACGGCGCGCGCCGGGGTTCGACGGCGCCCATCCCGCGGTACTCGCCGTCCCGCGCCGCGTCGAGGAAGGACACGACACGTTTCCGCGTTGCCGCGAGATCGCGCCGGGCCGCTCGCCGACGGACCCACGGAACGGACCCCACCGGCGCGGCAGCGACCGAGCGCCACGCGTTCGCCGGGGCCGCCGCGTGCTAGGCGCTCGCCATGGAAGCCCTCCTCGTTTCGACCGGTCTCGTCGCGCTCGCCGAATGCGGCGACAAGACCCAGCTGCTGGCCCTGTCGCTGGCGGCGCGCTGGCGGCGACCGTGGCCGATCGTGCTGGGGATACTCGTCGCCACCGCCCTCAACCACGCCGGCGCCGGCTATGTCGGCCGGTTCCTCGGCGACTGGCTGGCCGGCGACTGGATGCGTTGGGCGGTCGGCATCTCTTTCCTCGCCATGGCGGCCTGGACGCTGATCCCGGACAAGGCCGACGACGCCGCGGCCGATCGGGACGCCGATACGGCATGGACGGTGTTCGCGGCCACGACGATCGCGTTCTTCGTCGTCGAGATGGGCGACAAGACACAGATCGCCACGGTGGCGCTGGGCGCGCGCTTCGAGTCGGTGATCGCCGTCGTCGCCGGCACGACATTGGGCATGATGCTCGCCAACGCGCCCGTCGTGTGGCTCGGCGACCGGCTGGCCGACAAGCTGCCGCTGCGCGCCATCCGTATCGGCACCGCGGTCCTGTTCGCGGCACTCGGCGCCGCGACCCTGGCGCGCTGGCCGTTCTGACGCGTCTATTTCTTGCGGGTGCGGTAGTCGCCGAACGTCTCGTCGCGCTCGCTCAGCAGCTTCGACACGCTGGCGCCGTCGCGGCGGAAGCGCCCCATGTACTCCTTGCTCGCCTCGGTGTGGAAGGCGAGCGCCTGGATCTCGGTGCCGGAACGGATGGCCGCGCGCATGCCCATGATCTCCATGGCGCGATGGACGGAGCGTTTGTTGATCTGCGCCAGTTCGCTCGGCAGCTTCGTCACGCGGTCGGCGACCGACAGCACTTCCGCCTCCAGCCTGTCGAGCGGCACAGCGCGGTTGGCGAAGCCGCGCTCGGCCGCCTCGATCCCCGTCATCGAATCGCCGGTCAGCATGGCTTCCATGGCGTGCCGCATGCCCATCATCCAGGGATGGAACTGCATATCGGGGGGGCTCATCAGGCGGACCGGCGGATAGCCAATCTGGGCATCCTCCGCGACGTAGACGAGATCGCAGGCCGTCGCGAGTTCGGTGCCGCCGGCCAGGCAATAACCATGGACCTGCGCGATCACCGGCTTGGCCAGATCCCAGATGCGGAACCAGCCCTCGACGACGTGGCGCGACCACTGGCCGTGACCGCCGGCGCTGTGGAACGGCTGGCCGACCTTGTTGTTGGCCGACAGATCGTAGCCCGAGCAGAAGGCCGGTCCGGCGCCCCGGATGATGGTGAGCTTCACGTCGGGGTCGACGTCGTGCGCTTCCAGCGCCTTGAACAGCGCGGTGCGCAAGGCGTTGTTCATCGCGTTGCGCTTGTCGGGTCGGTTCAGCGTCAGGCGGCGCACGCCGGGCATCGGCGTGTCGACCAGCACGGGATCGGCCATGGTCTGAAATCCTCTCTGACGTGTCGAAATCAGGTGGCGCGGCGGTCCCACCAGTCGCGAAAACGATACCATGCCCCCACGAAGGGCAGCGCCCATTCGGGATCGCCGTTGTAGAGCGAGCGGGTCGGAAAATCCCCGCCGTCGAAGGCGTTGGCCGGCGTGTTGGTGCCGCCCAGGATGTTGCGTGCGGTCTCGCGCCCCAGATAGGTCATCATCGCCACGCCATTGCCGTTGCAGGCAAGCAGATAGCGCAACCCATCCGGCGAGCGGCCCATGTGCGGCAACCAGTCGAACGCGAAGGCGACGTTGCCGGTCCAGGCATGGGTGAGCCTGAAGCCCTTCAGCTGCGGAAAGCGGTCGGTCATGTAGCGATACAGCACCGGCGCGCTGACCTCCGGCGGCGCCTGGGTGAAACGCGCGCGGCCGCCGAAGATCAGCCGTTTGCGATCGGGCGAGAGGCGGTAGTAGGTCAACACCCGCTTGGTGTCGGCGATGGCGCGACTGTTGGGGATCAGTTCCTCGCCCATGCCGTCGGGCAGCTCCTCGGTCGCGATGATGTGGCTCGCCACCGGAACGACGCGCCGCCGCAGCCAGGGCGTGACGCCGCCGGTATAGCCATTGGTGGCGATCACCACCTCGCGCGCGGCGATGTCGCCCTTGTTCGTCTTCACGACGAAGCCGCCGGACACACGCTCGTACGCCAGCGCCTCGGTGTTGGCGCACAAGGTCGCTCCGGCCCGGTGCGCGGCGTCGAGCAGGCCACCATAGTAACAGGCGGGATGGATGTGGCCGGCGCGCTCCACCAGCATGCCGCCGTGGTAGTAGTCCGACGCGATGGCTTCGCGTTGCCTCTCCTTCGGCAACATGGTGGCGCCGACACCCGCATGGGTGTTGAAGTCGTCCACCTTGGCTTCGAGGTCGCGGTAGTGCGTCGGCGTGAAGGCGCCGAGGAAGCGTCCGTTCCTGACGTAGTGGGCCTGGATGCCCTCGCGCGCGACGATGTCCTCGATCGCCGTCATCGATTCGGCGCCGTCGTGCAGCAGCGTCTCCTTCTGGCGCTGCCACTCGCCGGAGTCGCGGTTCTTGCCCGACAGGCCCTTGCCGAGATTGATGCCGCCGCTGACCATGCCGCCGTTGCGCGTGCTGGCGCCGATGCCGAAATCACCCCGCTCCAGCACCGCGACGCCCGCGCCGCCGCGCGCCAGTTCGAGCGCCGTCGACAGGCCGCCGTAGCCGGCGCCGACCACCACGACATCGACCTTCGCCGGCGGATCGCTGGACAGCGCGTTGGACGGCCGCCACCACTCCCACCACCACGGTTCGGCCTTGAAGTCCCGGTGCAGGATATCGGACATGCCCATCGCGATCTCCCCTCGCCGCTATTCGGCCGCGCGACCGACGGCGGGCACGTAGGGACGGCTGGCGAAATGCTCCCGCTTGCCGTCGGCGAAGCGCAGGCCGGCGCGCCGGATGGCACCGTCGTCGACCTTGTCGAGCGGCACGCAGTAGCGGTCGTCGTCGCGCGTGATCGTGTCGTTGTCGACGCGGTTGTAGCAGATCAGCAACGTCCAGCGGCGGTGCGGCGAACGATTGGCGTCGCTGCGGTGGATGGCGTTGGCGTGGAAGAACACTGCATCGCCCGGTTCCAGCTCGCAATACTCGGTCTCGTGGCGGACCAGGACGTGGGGCATGCGGGCGGGATCGACTTCGTTCTGGCCGGCCGTCAACGGGGTGTGGTCGATGCGACCCAGCAGGTGCGAGCCGCGCACGATCTGCAGGCAACCATTGTCGCGCGTGGTGCGATCGAGCGCGATCATGCAGGACAGCAGATCGGGCCGCAGGCATCCATTGTGGTACCAGTAGCCGTAATCCTGGTGCCATTCCCAGGCGCCACCGACCTCCGGCTCCTTGGCCGTCAGCTTCGACTGGTAGTGATAGACCGGCCCACCCAGCAACCGCTCCGTCGTATCGACCATCCGGGCACAGCGCGCGGCAAGGCCGTAGACACTGTCGCCGGCGCGGTTCCACAGCGAGATCCGGGTGCTGCGGCCCTCGCCGTCGAGCCGGTCGAGAACGTGCCCGCGGACTTCGGGGTCGCGCTCCATCGCCGTGCGCAGCAGATCCACTTCGTCGGGCGCGAACAGGCCACGCGCGAACACCAGACCATCGGCGGCGAAGGTCGCGGCGTCGGCGTCGCTCAATCGGTAGGTCATCGGCGGCTCCCCCGTTACAGGCGGCCGAAACCATGGACCCGACGGCGGGGCCGGCGCAAGCGGGTCAACCCGCCGCGTAGGTCCGCTCCTCCATCGGCAGACGACCTTCCTCGACGGCGTGACAGGCGACGCTACCGCCGTCCAGGGACGACAGGTTCGGTCGTTCGACCTTGCAGCGCTCGTTGGCGTGCGGGCAACGCGGATGGAAGGCACAGCCGCTGGGTGGGTTGATGGGGCTCGGCACCTCGCCCGCCACCGGGGCGCGCTGGCGTCCGGTCATTTCGAGATCGGGAATCGTGTCCAGCAACATGCGCGTGTAGGGATGGCGCGGCCGGCGGAACAGCGACTGGGTGTCGGCGACCTCGACCAGACGACCGAGGTACATCACGCCGACCCGCGTGCTGATGTGATAGACGACCGCCAGATTGTGCGAGATGAACAGGTAGGTCAGGCCGAACTCGCGCTGCAGATCCATCATCAGGTTGAGGATCTGCGCCTGCACCGAGACGTCGAGCGCCGAGGTGGGTTCGTCGCACACCAGGAACTCGGGCTTGCTCGCCAGCGCGCGCGCGATCGAGATGCGTTGGCGCTGGCCCCCGGAGAATTCGTGCGGATACTTGCTGCCGTCGGCCGCCGTCAGGCGAACCTGGGCCAGCAACTCGTTCACCCGGTCGCGGATCTCGTCGGTCGAGTTCGCAAGGCCGAAGGCCCGGATCGGTTCCGCGATGATGTCGAACACGCGCCAACGCGGGTTGAGACTGGCAAACGGATCCTGGAAGATCATCTGCATGCGGCGGCGGATGACCGACATCTCGGCGGCGCTTCGCCGCTCCTGCATGTCCATGCCGTCGAACTCGACCGATCCCTCGGTTGGCCCGTAGAGCCCGACGACGAGTCGCGCGACGGTCGACTTGCCGCAGCCGGACTCGCCGACCAGCGAGAAAGTCTCCCCGCGCGCGATCTCGATGTCGATGCCGTCGACCGCCTGGACGATGGCGCGCGGCTTGCGCTCGATCACGCGGGCGAGCAGCGGCGGCGAGACATCGAAATAGCGCTTGAGCCCCTTCAGCCGCACCAGCGGCCCGCTCGTCGTGGTCACGGCGTCAGCCACGGGCGGCCTCCCGAGCGGCCGGCGCGCCGACGCCCGCGGAATCGTAGAGCCAGCAGGCCGCGCGCGACGGTCCGGCCCGCATCAGGTCCGGACGCTCGATCGAGCAACGGACGCCGGCTTGCGGGCAGCGCGGGTTGAACGCGCAGCCGGACGGAATGGCGGTCAGTCGCGGCATGGCGCCGTCGATCTGGGTCAGGCGCTCGGCGTGTCCGCCGATCGAGGGGATCGAGCCCATCAGGCCGCGTGTGTAGGGATGGCGTGCGTTCTTGACGACGTCGCGCACCGGGCCGATCTCGGCCAGACGCCCGGCGTACATCACGGCCACGCGGTCGGCCGTCTCGGCGATCACGCCCATGTCGTGGGTCACCAGCACGACAGCGGTGCCGTGCTCGCGGCAGAGGCCTTTCAGAAGCGCGATGATCTGGGCCTGGATGGAGACGTCGAGCGCGGTGGTCGGCTCGTCGGCGATGATCAGGCGCGGATTGGCACAGAGGGCCAAGGCGATCACGACGCGCTGGCGCATGCCGCCGGAGAACTGGTGCGGATAGTGGTCGACCCGCGTCTCCGCGCCGGGAATGCCGACTTCCTTGAGCAGGCCAACGGCGCGGGCGCGGGCGTCGAAGGCCGAGAGCGGCAAATGGGTCTGGATCGTCTCCACCAGCTGCCGACCCACCGAATAGAGCGGATTGAGGCTGGTCAGCGGGTCCTGGAAGATGGCGCCGATGCGGGCGCCCCTGATCTTGCGCATCTGCTCGTAGGGCAGATCGTCGATCCGCTGGCCCTCGAGGATCACCTGGCCACCGGCGATGCGGCCCGGCGGTTCGAGCAGACCAATGATCGCGGCACCCGTCAGCGACTTGCCCGCGCCCGATTCACCGACCACGCCCAGTACCTCGCCCGGCGCCACGTCGAAGGACACGTCGTCGACGGCGACCAGGGTGCCGCGCCGGGTCGGAAACTCGACGCGAAGGTTGCGGACCTGCAACAGCGGCGCGGCGGCGGTGGATGGGCTCATGGCGCGTGCCTCACCGCAGTTTGGGATTGAGGGCGTCGCGCAGCCAGTCGCCCAGCATGTTTACCGCCAGAACGAGTGCCGCCAGCGTGATGCCCGGAAAGATCGTGATCCACCATTCGCCCGAGTTCAGATACTCGTTGCCGATCCGGATCAGCGTGCCGAGCGAGGGCTGGGTAGCGGGCAGGCCGACGCCGAGGAACGACAGCGTCGCCTCGGTGATGATGGCGACGCCGAGATTGATGGTGGCGATCACCATGACCGGCCCCATCACGTTGGGCAGCACGTGGCGGATCATGATCAGCCAGCGCGACAGGCCGATCACGCGCGCGGCCTGGACGTATTCCTTGTTGCGCTCGACCAGCACCGAGCCGCGCACGGTGCGGGCGTATTGAACCCACAGCGACAGCGAGATCGACACGATGATGACGAAACCCGCGATCTCGTCGTGCCGCTTGACGCTGATGATGCCGCGCACGACGCCGTCGATCAGCAGCGCGATCAGGATGGCCGGGAAGGTCAGCTGCACGTCGGCGATCCGCATGATGACGGCCTCGACGGCGCCGCCGACATAGCCGCTGACGAGGCCCAGCGTGATGCCGATGACCATCGCCACAACGACGCAACACAGGCCCACGAACAGCGACATGCGCGTGCCGTAGAGGATTGTCGAGTACAGGTCCCGGCCCTGGTCGTCGCTGCCGAGCGGAAAAGACCAGTCGCCACCGAAGAAGACCGGCGGCTTCATCGCGTCCGACAGGTTGAGGCTGGCGGGATCGTAGGGATTCTGCACGGCGAGCAACGGCGCCAGCAACGCCGCGAGGAAAATGAACGCCGTCAGGCCGGCCGCCACCATCGTCACCGGCGAGGCCTTGAAGCTGAACCAGATGTCGCTGTCGGCGGCCCGCCCGATCCTGTCGCGCAGCGACATCAGTGTCTCCCGCCGGTCGATCCGCGCAGACGCGGGTCCACGACATAGTACAGGAGGTCGACGGCCAGATTGATCGTCACGAAAAACGCGCTCACCAGCAGCAGATAGGCCGCCATCACGGGAATGTCGGCGAACTGGACGGACTGCACGAACAGCTGCCCCATGCCGGGCCAGCTGAACACCGTCTCGGTGATGATGGCGAAGGCGATGATGGCGCCGAGCTGGAGGCCGGTCACCGTGATAACCGGCACCAGCGTGTTCTTCAGCGCGTGGCCGTAGTTGATCGCCCGGTTGGACAGGCCGCGGGCGCGAGCGAACTTGATGTAGTCGGTACGCATGACCTCCAGCATCTCCGATCGCACCAGCCGCATGATCAGGGTGAGCTGGAACAGTCCCAGCGTGACCGAGGGCAGGATCAGCGCCTTGAGGCCCGCGACGGTGAAATAGCCCGACGTCCACCAGCCGAACTTGACCGTTTCGCCGCGCCCGAACGAGGGCAGCACGTTGAGGATCACCGCGAAGAACACGATCAGCAGGATGCCGATCAGGAAGGTCGGCAGCGAGATACCGATCAGCGACACCGCCTGCAACAACCGGCTGGTCCAGTGTCTTGGATAAAGTCCCGTATAGACGCCGAGCGGCACGCCCACCCCCAGCGCGAACAGCGCCGCGCACAGGGCGAGTTCCAGCGTCGCGGGCAAACGCTCCAGGATCAGCCGGCCGACCGGGTCGGAGGTGCGGTAACTCAGCCCGAACTTGCCCTGCACGACGTTGCCGATGAAGCGCGCGAACTGGAGCGGCGCGGGATCGTTCAGCCCCAGCTTCTCGCGCAGCTCCTCTTTTTCCTGCTGCGAGGTGTCCTGGCCGACCATCGCGTTGATTGGATCGCCGACATAGGTGAACAGCGAGAACGCGATGAAGCCAACGGCCAGCAACACGCCGGCCGCCTGCGCCACGCGATTCAGGACGAACGAGATCATGGGCGTTGGTCTAGCACGAAACCCTGCGCCCGCCAGCGCCGCCGGCCTTGCGAGCCGGCGGACACGGCGGCTTCGATCCGCCTACTTGACCGTCACGAAACGCAGCGGGAAGCGATTGTCGGCGGGCTGGTGCAGGTCGACGTTCTTGCGCGACGCCCAGATCACGGCCTGCTGGTGCAGCGGGATGTAGGCGTAGTCGTCGACGTAGAGTTTGGTCGCCTCGAAGATCATGGCGTTGCGTTTGGCGGTGTCGGCCTCGCCCTCGATCTTGTCGGCGAGCGCGTCCAGCCCGGCGTTCGAGTAGCCGTTGACGTTGAACTGGCCCTTCTTGGTCGTGGCGTTCGGAGTCTGGATGAGCGCTTCGAACACATTGTGGACGTCGTAGGTCGCGGCCGGCGACCAGCCGAGCATGTAGAAGCTCGTCTCGCCCGGCTTGGAGTCGGGTTTGCGGAGAATCTTGGTGAAGTACTTGCTGCGCGTCTGGGCGAGCAAATTCACCTTGATGCCGATGCGGGCCAGCATGCCCACCACGGCCTGGCAGATTTTCTCGTCGTTGACGTAGCGGTCGTTGGGGCAATCCATCCCGACCTCGAAACCGGCGGGATAGCCCGCGTCGGCCAGCAGCTTCTTCGCGTCCTCGGATTTCAGCAGCGTCGGGCGCTTGTCGAGTTCCTTGACGTAGCCGTTGATGCCGGGCGCCACCATCAGCGCGGTCGGGAAGGCCTGGCCGCGCATCACCGAGCGCTTGATCGCCTCGACGTCGATGGAACGGTAGAACGCCTCGCGGACGCGCTTGTCCTTGAAGGGATTCTTGCCCTTGATGTTGGATTCGAGCAGCTCGTCGCGCTCCATGTCCCAGCCCAGATAGACGATCCGGGTCTCGGGTCCCTCGATCACCGCCACGTTGGCGTCGCGCTTGAGATTGTCGGTGTCCTGCGGCGGCACCTCGTACATCATGTCGATGTCGCCGGCCTTGAGCGCCGCCACGCGGGTAGCCGGATTGGCGATCGGCGTGAACACGACCTCGGTGAGGTTGTGGCCGGGCTTGTCCCACCAGGCCGGGTTGGGCACGAGGATGGTCTTCTCACCCGCCTTGCGCTCCTTGACGATGAAGCCACCGGTGCCCATCGCGTTGCGAGTCGCGAAATTTTCCTCGTTCTTGGTCGCGTCGGACGCAACCGCGGCGTTGTTCTTCTCCGCCCACGCCTTGGACATGATCAGGATGGCGGCCCATTTCGAGGCCAGCAGAGGGTCGACGTATTTCGTGTCGACCTCGACCCGGAGGTCGCTCACTTTCCTGACTTCCTTCACTGAGGCAAAGTAGGCCTTCATGTTGGAACCGCCGGTCGAAGCCCGGTTCAGCGAGAACACGACGTCGTCGGCGGTGAAGGGCGAACCGTCGTGGAACTTCACGCCCGGCCGCAGGTCGAAGAACCAGGTCGTCGGCGAGGTCTGCCCCCATTTGACGGCGAGCGCCGCCTCGAGCGCCAGGGTCTTGTCGCGCCGCACCAGCGGCTCGTAGACGTTCTCGAGGAACGCCAGCAGGAACGTCTCGTTGCGATAGTATGGATCCATCGAACTGACGTCGCCGGCATTGGCCCAGCGGAACGTCTTGGCGAACGCCCCCGGCACGGCGGTGCCAAGGCCGAGCGCCATCGCCGCGGCCGCCATGGTCATCCGGCCGAAACGAATGGTCATGCTGTTCATGCTCCCCCTCCACATCCGATGATCGGGTTGGCTCGTGTGCGAGCGTCGGCTCCATCGCCAGCGGCCGCCAAGCCAACTTGTTGTCGAAACCATACAAGAATTTTGCGCGGAAGCGCCATGCCGTATTTTCACGCTGTACTCCGTGCCGCACGGGCGCGCGCGCCCTCTCTAGTCTACACCCCAACACCGATGAAGCTTGCGCTTGAACTGAAATTGATCTAAATTGTCATTTGAATTTGATAGATCATTGATAGTATTATGATTTAGTGTCTTCTTGAAGCTCTTCTAAAAGCTGTTCGCGGACCAGAGTGGGGCTACCGTGATCGAATACGGAATGATCGTGGGTGTTGTCACTGCCTGGGTCGCCGCGGCGCACACCAGCCTCATCGACAAGATCGCCGAAGTCGGCGACGTGATACTGGAGGCACTCGACCTGAACTGACCGGTGCCAGCACTCGTGGAAGCGCGCGTGGACAGCGGGGCCGACTAGCCGCTACACTCTCCGCCGAAAAGTCCGAGAGACGGGGGATATCGTGAATCAGATCGCACGTTCGCTGCGCGGCAACTCCAACGCGGCCCGCGACATCGCCTCCCATCTCCACCCCTATACCAACTTCAAGAAGCACGAGGCCGAAGGCCCGATGACGATCGTGCGCGGGCGCGGCGTCTACGTGATCGACGACGACGGCAAGGAGTACATCGAAGGCATGGCGGGCCTCTGGTCCGCCTCGCTCGGCTTCGACAACGAACGCGTCGCCAAGGCTGCCTACGAGCAGATGCGGCAATTGCCGTTCTACCATTCCTTCAACCACCGCAGCCACGAGCCGGCCATCGCGCTGGCCGAAAAGCTGCTGTCGATGGCGCCGGTGCCGATGTCCAAGGTGTTCTTCGCCAATTCGGGGTCGGAAGCCAACGACACCGCGGTGAAGATGATCTGGTACATGAACAACGCGCTCGACCGACCGTTGAAGAAGAAGATCATAAGCCGCATCAAGGGCTACCACGGCGTCACCGTGGCGGCCGCCAGCCTGACCGGCCTGCCCAACAACCACCGCTCCTTCGATCTGCCGATCCAGGGCATCCTGCACACGAGTTGCCCGCACTTCTACCGCTTCGGCCAGGACGGCGAGACAGAGGACCAGTTCGCCGACCGCTGCGCGCAGGAGCTGGAAGAGCTGATCCTGCGCGAGGGGCCCGACACGGTCGCCGCCATGTTTTGCGAGCCCGTGATGGGCGCCGGCGGCGTGATCGTGCCGCCGCGCGGCTACTACAAGAAGATTCAGGCGATACTGCGCAAGTACGACGTGCTGCTGGTCGCCGACGAGGTGATCTGCGGCTTCGGGCGGACCGGCAACGTGTGGGGCAGCCAGACGCTGGGATTACAGCCCGACATCCTGACCTGTGCCAAGGCGCTGTCGGCGTCGTTCCTGCCGATCTCGGCCGTCATGGTGAACGAGCGCGTCTATCAGGCGCTGATGACCGAGAGCGACAAGATCGGCGTCTGGGGCCATGGCTTCACCTATTCCGGCCATCCCGTCGCCGCCGCCGTGGCGCTCGAGGTGCAGAAAATCTACGACGAGACCGATCTGTTCGGTCACGCCGCGCGTCTGGCGCCGCATTTCCAGGCGAAGCTTCGGGCGAATCTCGACCATCCGCTGGTCGGCGAGGCGATGGGTGTCGGGCTGGTCGGCGCGCTGGAACTCGTCGTCGACAAGACCACGCGCACCGCGTTGCCGGCTGTCGGCGCGCTCGGCGGGCGCGTGGCGAAGCACGCGCAGGACCGCGGCCTGATCGCCCGCAACATGGGCGACCGGATCGCGATCTGCCCGCCGCTGATCATCACGCAGGCCGAGGTGGACGAGCTGTTCGCCCGCCTCTCCGGCGCCCTCGACGACGCCCTCGGCGGGTTGCGCGCCGAAGGCCTGTTCGCGAGCTGAGACGTCGGGTCCGCCGACATCCATCATGACGGAGCACTGGAGCGCGCCGGTCGAGGCAGCGGCGAGGGCACGCATCAGGGCGATCTGGGCGTGGTCGATCTTCGCCGCCTCCATCCCCGGCACCGTCTACGCCGCGACGACGACATCGCCCGATCGCGGTTTCTATGCCGGCGCGTTCACGCTGTTCGTCTGGGTGGTCGGGTTCGGTTTCGCGCTTGCCGCGATCATGGCGGCATGGCCCTACTGGAACGCGATCTCCTCGCGCACGCGCTGGCTGGCGTCGGCGCCCGCGCTGTC
>CAMDVZ010000106.1 GCA_945878895.1 Caenispirillum bisanense
CGCCTTCCAGCTGCATCCTCTCAATCTGGCGCTGGCGCTCGCCGCCGACATCGAGAAACACGGCGGGGTCGTCTGCGAGGACGCCGACGCGGTCGTTCTGGAACGCGTTCACGGGCGATGGTCGGCGAAGACCTCGCAAGGCGCCGCCATCGACGCCGATACCGTCGTGCTGGCGGGCAACGCCGATCTCGGCCCGATCCACCGGCGCGTCGCGGGCGCCGTGCTGCCGGTCGCCACCTACGTGGCGGTCACCGCGCCGCTGGGGCCGGTGCTGGCCGAAACGGTCAAGTGGCGTGGCGCGGTTTCCGACACCCGCCGGGCCGGCGACTATTATCGCATCGTCGGCGGCGACCGCCTGTTGTGGGGCGGCCGCATCACGACCGACACGCGCGAACCGCGCCGCCTGCGCCAGATCATGCGCGGCGACATCCTCTCGGTCTATCCACGGCTTGGAGACGTCCGCATCGAGTACGCCTGGCCCGGCACGATGGGCTACGCGCCCCATCGCATGCCCCAGGTCGGCGAGATCGAACCTGGCCTCTGGGTCTGCTCGGCGTTCGGCGGCCATGGCGTGGCGCAGACCGCCGCGGCGGCCGACGTCGTGGCATCGGGGATCGCCGGCGTCGACGATCGCTGGCGGATGTTCGCGCCCTATGGCGTCGACTGGGCGGGCGGCCCGCTCGGCCGCGCCGCCACCCAGACGGTCTACTGGTGGATGCAGGCGCGCGACTGGTTCGACGAGAAACGACAGGCCCGCAACGCCGAGAGCTTGCGGACATGAACACGGTGCGACAGGAGACGACGGCCATGACGCGTTCGACGATCGGCGACACGCCAAGGCGGCGCGAGGACGCCCGTTTCACGACCGGTCATGGCGCCTATCTCGACGACCTCCGGTTCGACGATCTCGCGCACGCCATCGTCCTGCGGTCGCCGCACGCCCACGCGGCGATACGCGGCATCGACGCCGCCGCGGCCCGCGCCGCGCCCGGCGTGCTGGCGGTGCTGACCGCGATCGAGGTCGCCGCCGACGGGCTGCACGCGCTGCGTCCGCACGTCGAGGCCAACGTCCAGACCGGCGAACCGTTCCGTTTCCTGCCGCAGCCGCTGCTGGCCATCGACCGCGTGCGCTACGTCGGCGAGCCGGTCGCGTTCGTCGTGGCGCGGACACGGGCGCAGGCGATGGACGCCGCCGAGCTGGTGGCGGTCGACTACGCGCCCTTGCCCGCCGTCACGACCACCGATGCCGCTCGCGCGACAGGCGCGCCGCTTCTGACCGAAGCCGTGCCAGACAATGTGTGCCTCGACTGGCGCACCGGCGACTCCGCGGCGTCGGACGCCGCGTTCGCCCGCGCCGCCCATGTCGTGACGTTGCGACTCGACAACCACCGCATCGTCACCAATCCGATGGAGCCTCGCGGCGTGGTTGGCCGGTTCGACGCGGTCACCGGCCGCTACACGCTGCACGTCTCCACGCAGAACGTCCACGGCATCCGCAACTTCACCGCCCGGGCGCTCGGGGTGCCGCCCGCCACGGTGCGGTTCGTGGCGCCCGACGTCGGCGGCGGCTTCGGCGCCAAGAATTTCGTCTACGCGGAGTTCGCGCTCGCGGCGTGGGCGGCGAAGCGGACCGGCAAGGCCGTCAAATGGATCGCCACCCGCGGCGAGGGCATCGTGTCGGACCATGCCGGACGCGACCATCGGGCCGAGGCATCGCTGGCGCTCGACGCGAGTGGCAAGTTTCTCGCGTTGCGGTCCTCGGGCACGTTCAATGTCGGTGGCTATCTGTGCGGCGCGGGCGCGGGCGTGGCGACGTTCCAGTACGTGCACCTGCCGAACTCGGTCTACGCCATCCCCGCCGTCGACATGAAGATCGCGGCCGTCCTGACCAACTCCACGCCGATCGGCGTCACCCGCGGGCCGGGCTTCGCCGAAGGCGTCAACATCGTGGAGCGGCTGATCGACGCCGCTGCCCGCCGGCACGGCTTCGACCGCGCCGACCTGCGACGCCGCAACATGATGGCGCCCGACGCCGAGGCGATGACCAACGCGTTCGGCTACAAGATCGACAGCGGCCGCTTCGCCGAGACGTTCGACAAGGCGCTCGCGCGCGCCGACGCCGGTGGATTCGCCACCCGCCGCGCCGCCAGCGAGGCGCGCGGCATGCGACGCGGGCTGGGCTTCGTCTACCACGTCAAGGCTACCGGCGGATCGCCCGACGAGAACGTCGACATCCGCTTCGATCCCGACGGCACGGTGCGGCTGATCACCGGCACGCAGACCATCGGTCAGGGCCACGAGACGACGTTCCCGCAGATTCTCGCCCATCGCCTTGGCGTGCCCAACGAGAACATCGTTCTCCATCACGGCGACACCGATCTGATTCCCAACGGCGGTGGCCACGGCAGCTCGCGCGCCACCTACATGGGTGGCACCGCGATGTGGCGCGCCTCCGACGAAATCATCGTCAAGGGAACGAAGTTGGCGGCGCGGGCGCTGGAGGCGGCCGAGGCCGACATCGCGTTCGAGGACGGCTCGTTCCGCGTCGCCGGCACCGACCGCGCCATCGGCCTTCTCGATGTCGCGGCGCTGGGCCGCGAGGCCGGCGCGCCGCTCGACACGTTCCACGCCTGGACGCGCGAGCACATGACGTTTCCCAACGGCACGCACGTGGTGGAGGTCGAGGTCGATCCCGAAACCGGCCGCGCGACGATCGAGCGGTACACCGCCGTCGACGACTATGGCGTGATGGTGAACCCGATGGTCGTGGCTGGCCAGGCGCACGGCGCGATGGCCCAGGGCATCGGCCAGGCGTTGCTGGAGAAGGCGGTCTACGATCCGGAAACCGGTCAACCGCTGTCGGGCACCTTCATGGACTACGCGATGCCGCGCGCCGACGACCTGCCGTCGTTCGATCTCGGCTTCAACCCGACGCGGTGCACCACCAACCCGCTGGGGGTGAAGGGCTGCGGCGAGGCGGGCGCGATCGCGGCCTTTCCGGCCATCCACAACGCCATCCTCGACGCGCTCGCGCCGCTTGGCGTCGTCGACATTGATGGCCCCGCGACGCCGGCGCGCGTATGGCGCGCGATCCGCGACGCGGCACCCTGATCAGCGCGCGTTGGCGGGCGCGTCGAGCGACCAGAGCTGGCGACGCCAGCGCACCGCGATGACCGCGACGAACAGCAGCCCGGTCAGGCAATAGAGCGAGCCGGTCGCGGCGAACCCGAAACGTTCGATCAGCGGACCGGACGCCAGCAAGCCCAGCGGCAATCCGTAGACCGCCAGCATGCGCACGCCCATGACGCGGCCCCGGAACGGCGCCGCGGTGACCCGCAGCAGCATGACGGCCATCGGAACGAGGCAGAAACTCTGGGCGATTCCGGCCAGCACCAGCAGCGCGCCGCCGCCGTAGGGACCTGGCGCCAGCACGAAGCCCCACAGCAGGGCGAACCACAGCAGACCGCTGACCAGCATCATGCGGCCGGGCCGGATGTTGCCACCGCGGGCACTGACGAACATCGATCCCAGCAACGCGCCGCCGGCGAAACTCGCGACCAGCCAGGCAAGCCCGGTCTGGTCGAGGCGGTCGACGTCGCGCGCGACATAGGCCAGCAATGCGCCGGCGAGTGGAAACGCCGTCAGGTTGACGAGGAACGCAAGGTACATGGCGGCTCGCAGATGCGGCGTGGTCCAGACATAGGCGATACCGTCGGTCAGGTCGCGCAACGGCGCGGCGCGCGGTGGTTCTCCGGTGGCTTTTGGCCCTGCGCCCGCGACGCCGAGCGTCAGCAGCAGACTGACCCCATGCAGCAGGCAGACCGCGACATAGGCGGGACCGGTCCCCAGCGTGGCAACCAGGCCGGCGCCGGCGAGTGCCCCCGCGACGCGCGCCGAATCGGCGGTGGTGCGCGACACGCCCATGGCGCCCATCAGCAAGGGCGCCGGCATGGTCTGTCCGACCAGCAGATTGCGCATCACGAGGTCCGACGGGCGCACCAGACCGGCGAGGACCGCGACCACGAGGACCGACATCGGGGCGGCGGTCCCGGTCAGAAACAGTACCGCCAGCGCCAACGCCAGCAACGTGTAGCAGGCACGCATCAGGCACAGCAGGTTGCGGTAGCCGAGCCGGTCGCCGGCCATGCCGAACATCGGCGCGATCAGGGTGCCGGTGAATTGCAGCGACCCGAACACCGCCAGCCAGGTCACCGAGCCGGTCTGCACCAGCACGTACCAGCCGAGGATGAGCGTCTCCATCTCGAACGCCCAGGAGGTCGCGAGATCGGCCGGCCACTGGAACCGGAAGCTGCGCACCCCGAAGGGTGCCAGCGCGGACACGCGAGAACTCACACCCACCAAGTGACCAGGCGACGCCCGCGCGCCGTCCCCTCCGGAATTTCTCGTTGGCGCGAGCCACGACCGTGGTCCACGCAAGGCCACTATACATGCACGGCGGTTCGCGAGGCTCGGCGCGCGCGGGCATGTGTCCTATGCTGCGCCGCCAACCCGTCTTCTCCGTTCCGAGGCTTTCCGTGGTTCGTCTGTCCGTTCTCGACCAGTCGCCGGCTGTTTCCGGTCGCAGTCACGGCGAATCGATCCGCCACACCCTGTCTCTCGCGCGCCACTGCGAGGCGCTGGGTTACGACCGCTTCTGGGTGTCGGAGCATCACAATCACCCCGCCATCCTCGGCACCGCTCCGGAGATCCTGCTCGCGGCCATGGCCGCCACCACCAGCCGCATTCGGCTGGGCAGCGCGGGCATCATGTTGCCGCACTACGCGACGCTGAAGGTGGCCGAGCAGTTCCGCGTGCTCGACGCCATCGCGCCGGGACGCATCGACATGGGGCTGGGCCGCGCGCCGGGGTCGGATGGCCGCACCGCCTTCGCGCTCAATCCGATGGCCAACGAGCGGCCCGAGCAGTTTCCCTCCGACGTGCGCGACCTGATGGCCTGGGTGTCGGGTCAGCCGCTGGTCGAGGGCCATCCGTTCGGCTCGATCAAGGCCTATCCCCAGGGCGAGACGGTGCCCGAGACCTGGATTCTCGGCAGCTCCGACTTCGGCGCCCAGGTCGCGGCCCATTTCGGCCTGCCCTACGCCTTCGCGTGGTTCTTCAGCGACGGGGCCGGCGGTCAGCGCGCGATCGAGCTCTACCAGAAGCTCTATCAGCCGAGCGAACGCCATCCGAAGCCGAACGCGGCGCTCTGCGTGTGGGCGCTGGCCGCGGACTCCATGGAGGAGGCGCAACACCACTTCACGTCGCGCGCTGTGTTCCGGGTGCAGCGTGATCGCGGCGTCATCGCGCCCTTCATGTCGCCGGAGGAAGCCGCCGCCTACGCCCTCCAGCCGCACGAGGTGCAAAGGATCGAGCGCATGCGCCGCACCGCCTTCATCGGCACCGGCCCCGACGTGCTGGCCAGCATCGAGGCGCTCGCCACCAGCCTCGGCGTCCAGGAGATGGTGGTCGTCACCTGGACCCACGACGAAACCGTGCGCCGCAAGAGCTACGAACTGATCGCGCGGGCGAACGGCCAGGCGATGGTGGCCGCGGCCTGACTACGGCTGCGGTTCATCCGCCCCCTCCCGTCGGCGCATTTGGTAGGTCAGATCCAGGCAAGAAGGCGAATGGCATTGCCATGGCTGCCATCCGGCTGGCATAGCGATCTAGATCACGGGGCTGAGGGATTTCGACGGGCCCGAGGTCCACGACAACTCCGCGGCTGGGTTCACCGCCCATTTCAGGCAGTGGTTGATCGTCGCGCAATCAGTACCCGCGATGGTCACCAATCGGGAGACCACCACGGTGCTGCGCTATATTCGTCTCGGCGAGAAAGCTCGGCACGAATCTCAAGCCCAAGGATCGCATATCCAACGGTAGATTTAGCTGGGAAATGTCCACGGAACTCGCCACCGAACTCGAGAAACCTGTCGAACGTCGGCGGCCCGAGCTCGATGCACTGATGGATGAACCGCGTCGATGGCAAGAAACAACGATCACCGTTGCCGCTGCGCCGACCGTCATTCCGAAGTGCCTCGACTAACGTTCAGCCCACACGCTGTCGCTCCGCTGCGGGTATTGCCCCCAACGGGGCGCTTTGATTGACAAGGGCATCGGCGCGCCGGCGTGGCCGGAACCACGCGACACCAGATGAGTACGCGGCGAGCGCGACGACCAGCCGGGTATTCACGTTTGAGGGGCGAGCGATGATACCGGAGAACATCGGATAGTTGCCTTTGAAAAGGCGTATCCTAAGGTAATATCTTCACTCTCGATTTACCATCAATGCTGGAGATCGTCATGACCGGGGAGATATTGCCGCAGGAATTCGGCGGCACATGGTCGCTGATCAAACTCGACGTGCTGCACGACTATCTGCGGTTCTTCACGACCGCCCTGAAAAACCAACGGTTCCGGCTTGTCTACATCGACGCATTCGCTGGATCGGGAGCGATGCTGATCGATGGAGGACCGGGACCGTTGTTCGATCCGGAAGCGTCTTCGATCCACCGGGGCTCGGCAAGCCTCGCACTGGCCGTAGAACCGCCGTTCGATTCGTTCCAATTCGTGGAGCGGAGTGCAGTCAACGTGCAGTCACTACGTGCCCTCGCGCAAGGACGCCCGGACGTCGCCATCTGGCAAGATGACGCGAACACGAGACTGCGAGAGATTTGCGCGACTTTCGACCGGCGCTCGTTCCGAGGCGTCGTGTTCCTCGATCCATTTGCGCTGAGCGTGGAGTGGGAGACGCTCAAGAGCATCGCGGCCACTGGGGCGCTCGACGTCTGGTATCTGTTCCCGACAACGGCCACCGTTCGATTGCTCGCGCTCGACGCGGAAAAAGTCACCGCTGGCAACGCCGCGAGAGTATCGCAGTTGCTCGGTACCGACGACTGGCGGACCGAATTCTACCCGGAGCCACCGGTGCAGACGACGTTGTTCGGCAACGAACCGGGACAACGCCGACGCCTAGCCGACGTAGTTGCAATCGAGGCCTTCGTGAAGCGACGACTGGAGAGTATCTTCTCGGCTGTTTCCGAGCCTGCTCGATTGGGACGATCCCAGAACCAGACCTTGTTCAGCCTGTTCTTTGCGGTCTCGAACCCGAACAAGCGCGCTATCGAGTTGGCAATGAGGGGCGCGCAGCACATATTGCGGAACCGCCGTCGGGCATCTCGTCCCAGATCCGGCCGTTGAGCCGCCGACCTGTCAGCTTCTTGTTGGGGCCGCCCCACTGCTTGAAGAAAAACGCTACCCCCGAACTTTTGCAGGCCCGCCTGATTTCGTGAACCCATTCTGACTCCATCTGCCGGGACCGGGGTCCGCTTTCGCCGCCAACTATCGCCCACGCGATATCCGTCAGGTCTACCCCGCGCACGCTGCCGAGCAACGGCTCGAAGGACGCGAACCGCAGTGCCGCACGCGTTCGGCGCAACTCGTCGAGCCGCCACTGAAACCCGGCGCTTTCGACGCTGGTTCCCAGCCACACATTGGGCAGCATGGGCAGCGACTGAGACAGAGCGGCCATACGTTCGGGGCGCTTCGTCAGAATCTGGAACGTGTGCCGACTCGCCGACTCCATCGTTGCCCAGACACTCCGGATGAATCCGTCTGAAACGCCATCATGAAAAAGGTCCGACATCGAATTGACGAAGACCATTCGAGGCTTCTTCCAGGAAAGCGGTGCTTTGAGCGCACCTACGTCCATGGTGATATCTCCCGTCCATACGAATCGCGTACCTGAGCGTCGCGTGAGGTCGGCGTACTTCCGGATGCCCATCGCCTCGAGGCGGGCGGCCATCCGCATGGCGTAGCAATTGGTGCAGCCCGGCGACAACACGCTGCATCCCGCGACCGGATTCCATGTTGCGTCGGTCCATTCGATCGAGGAATCGGCCATATGCGCCTCCCGTAGTCCGTAATTCATGAATCGGCGGCGCACGCCGGTCCACAAAAAACGGCGCGCCGGTCTCCGCCAGCCGTGACACGCGCCGCGTTCGCCCCTATCCCGCCTTCGTCCCCACCGCGCAATGCATGACGTGCGACTGGAACAGCAGGCCCTCGGCCGCCGCCTTGTCGCGGGCGGCACGCCAGACCGGGACCTCCGCCGGCGTCAGCTGCGAGAGCACGTGGTCCTCGCGGTAGCGCCAGATCGGACCGGCGGGATTGTCGAGCGTGATCAGGGTCGGAAAGCAGACGAGGTCGGCGAGGCCCGCCGCCTGCATGCGGGGATAGAGGCTGGCGTCGCCGACGCCCGTGGCGGCGACCGATTGCGGCGGCGTTTCGACCTTGGCGCGCAGCGCGTCGGGCAGGTCGAGGTTCCACCATTGCCGCACGTCGAGCGAGCGCACGATCACGCCGACCCGGCCGCCCGGCTTCGCGACGCGGACCATCTCCGCCAGCGCCCGGTCGGCGTCGCACTCCTCCAGCACCGTGACCGAGAAGACGCAGCCGAACGAGGCGTCGTCGAACGGCAGCGACTCGGCGTTGCCGGGCACGAAGGCGATCGATTTGCCCACGCCGTCGGCACGCGCCAGCGACGCGGCCTCGCCGAGCAGGAACGGATTGGTGTCCATCGCCGTCAACGGGTTGGCGGCGCCCAGCCGTTTCGCCAACGCCCGGTCGAGCGAACCGGCGCCACAGCCGACATCGAGGATCGGCTCGCCCGGTCGGGGCGCCATGATGTCGATCAGGGTGCGGAACATCGCCTGGTAGGTCGGCGCCCGGGCGCGATCTTCCAGCGCCGCCACGCCGCCGATATGCGGCCCGCCGAGCGTGATCACGCTGAATTTCGCCGTCAGCGCCGGCATCGCCGGTCCCCATTGCGAGGGTGCCAGGAAGAACGGCAACAACACCAGCGCCGGGCCGCTACCCGCGATCCGCCAGGTGATGCCGGCATGCGTGCCCTCGCGCGCCGCGACGGTCGGCGCGAAGGCCTCGGCGGTGTTGCGCGCCACCACATCGAGAAAGCGGGTGACGTTCTTCGAAATCTCGTCGGTCCGGTCGGCCACCACGTCGGCCCAGCCCGGCGCGTCGTAGTCCGTCAACAGCGTGCGCGTCGCGCCGGGCAGGCGGGTGGCGGCGCGTGCCGTCGTCTCCGCCGTCAGGCCGTGCTCGCCCGCGACCATCAGCACGCGTGGCGTCACGAGCTTGAACGGTGTCGGGTCGAGCCGCGTCGGCACCATCAGCACGATACCGGCGACGCGGTCCGGGTGGTCGACCACGAAGCCCGCGATGTCGGCTGGCATCTGGGTCGCGACGTGCGCGGCGCGCAGGCCGAGGTGATCCCACAACGCAAGGAGTCGGCCGGCGGGAGTCAGTTGGTCGTGGGCGGTGGACATGGTTGGCCTCCTCGAAACGCGAGGACCGACTGTGCCGTCAGAACGCGCCGCCGCCAACCAGGACTATCGGCGGGCGGTTCCGGGAAAATTCAGCGCCGCGCGGCGCGGCCGAGGGCATCCTCGACCAGAGCCGTCGTCAGCAGTTCCGGCAAGGCGACACCGTCGGGCGCGCCTGGTCCATAGACGATGTTGAACGGAATGCCGTAGCGCCCGGCTGCCTTGAGGTAGGCCGCGATATTGTCCGACGGACGCGTCCAGTCGGCCCGCAACAGGAAGATGTCGTCGCGTTCGAGGCGCGCCGAAAGCGGACCGGCGTTCAGCACCAGCTTCTTGTTGACCTGGCAGGTGACGCACCAGTCGGCGGTGACGTCGACCAGCACCGTCTTGCCGCCGGCCATCGCGGCCTCGATCTGGGGCCGCAGCGGTCTGGTGGCATCGAGCGTGCGCCAGCGTCCCTGCGACGCCGCGGCGGAGGCGGGAGGGGACGCGGTGATGAACGCCGGCAAGGCGATGGCGAGCACGCCGGCCAAGGTCGCGGCGGCGAGACCGGCCTGGCCCAGTCGATGCCGGACGGCGATCGCGCCAGCCATGACGATACAGAGACCCGCGACCAGCAGGGCGATGCGTGTGTCGGCAGCACCGACCAGGACGGTGACCAGCCAAGCCGCCGTCGCGAACAGGGCAAGCGACAGGACCTGCTTCAGGCGCAGCATCCACGCGCCCGGCCGTGGCAGGCGCGCGGCGAGCGCGGGGAAGGCGGCAACCAGCAGGAAGGGCGCGGCGAGCCCGACTCCCATCGCGGCGAACACCGCGGCGATCTCCAGCGGTCCGCGCGACAGGGCGTAGGTGAGAGCGGTACCAACGAAGGGTGCCGAGCAGGGTGTCGCTAGCAAGGTCGCGAACACGCCGGACACGAAATGGCCCGCCAGTTCGGAACGGCTGGCTTTCGATTCCGTCGAGACCGCCGATTCGGCCAGCCACGCCGGCAGCGGAATCTCGAACAGGCCCGCGAGGTTGAGCGCGAACAGCGCCACCACGACGACCATGAAGGAGACGAACACCGGCTGCTGGAACTGGATGCCCCAGCCGACCGCCAGACCGGCCTTTTGCAAACCGATGGCGCCGCCCGCCAGCAGCAGGAACGATCCGACGATGCCAGCGGCGGAGGCGAGGAATCCGGCGCGCACGCGGCCGACCGACTGGCCGCCATGGCCGATGGCACCAACGATTTTCAGCGACAGGACGGGCAACACGCAGGGCATCAGGTTCAGGATCAGGCCGCCCAGCAGGGCGATCAGCAAAGCCGCCGCCAGGCCCTCGCCGCCACCGCTCGCCGTCGGCGCCGCGCCGGCGGAGACTCGCGCGGTGCCTTCGGTGGCGCGACCGGCATCCAACAGGGTCAGCGTCACGTCGGCGCCGGCCAGTTTCGCCGCAGTCAGCCTGTCGCCGGCCAGCGGCACGACCAGCGTGGCGCGCCGGCCACCTTCCTCGAGCGTCGCGACCGGCGCCTCCGAGGAAAGGATCGCGGCGTGCTCGACCACGAGGTCGGGCTTCGCCAGGGGCGTCGTCGACAGCGCTACGACGTTCAGGCTAACCAGCATCTCGCCGGGCTTGCCGCCGGCCTTCGCGATCTCGCTCACCGTGGCGCGCTCGAACCGCAGCGTCTCGCCGGCGGCGGCGGGCAGGGTCGTCATCGCCGCGCCGAGCGCGGCGGCCTCCGGCGCGGGCATGCCGGCGCCCGCCGGCAGGGCGAGTCTCAAATCGGCGGTATAGGGGATGCAGACGTCGTCGCAGGTCAGGTAGTCGACTTTGGCTCGCAGGGTCAGCTTTTCGCCCGGTTTCGCGACGCCGGCCTGGATCGGCAGGACGACGGCGTCCTTGTAACCCAGCGTCGTCAGACCCGAGACGTCGAACCGGGTCGGCGTCGGCCAGAGGATTTTCGTGTCCGCGAGGTTGGTCGAACCGGTCCAGTCGATCATCGGCGGCGAACCGGCGTCGCCGGGCGAGCGCCAGTATATTTTCCAGCCCTTCTTGAGTTTGAACTCCAGACCCAGCGTGACGGCGCGCGAATCGCCGGTCGCGTCGACCGCCGACACCAGCCGGACCTGGCCGTGGTCGGTCTTCGCCCAGTCCGATCCGGCGGCTTGCGCGGTGCCTGAGAGGCCGATGGCGACCGCCATGGCGGCACCGGCGAACCAGCGTTGCCGTGAATTCGACGCGACGATCTCTTGGCTGGAGGTCATGATGGACCGATATAGTCTTTCGCGAAGCCGGCGCCGCCGGACGGGTTGGTCAGAAGATACCCGTCCGAAGGCCTCCGGGGGAGTCACAAGCGCGTGTCGCGGTCGCGAGCGAGGGAGAATCCGATGGCGAACTCCGGCGATGGTTATGTCGGCGGCCGGCTGCTGGTGGCATCGCCGGCCATGCCCGATCCGCGCTTTCAGCGGACCGTCATCTATATGTGCCATCACGACGCCCAAGGCGCGCTGGGGCTGGTGGTCAACCGGCCGGTCGAGGACATGAGCGAGGCCGATCTCTATCGCCAGGTCGACATCGTCCCGCCCGACGGTTCGGAAGACCGCGCGGTCATGCTGGGCGGTCCGGTCGAGACGCAGCAGGGCCTGGTGCTGCACAGCCCCGACTACGTTCGCGACGCCACGTTGCGGATCGGCGAGGCGGCGGGACTCACGGGATCGCTGGAAATCCTGCGCGATCTGGCGGCCGGCAAGGGCCCGGCGCGGGCGATCCTGACGCTCGGCCACAGCGGCTGGGGGCCGGGGCAGCTCGACGGCGAATTGCAGGACAATGGCTGGCTGGTGACGCCGGGCGACATCGATCTGGCGCTCGACGGCGACCACGCCAGCAAATGGACGCGGGCGCTGGCCAAGGTCGGTGGCAACCTCGCGATCGATCCCGGATTGTTCTCGTCCACGACCGGCCGCGCCTGATTTTTCAGGAAAATCAACATCTAGTCGCCCGATTCGTTCAGATTGAAGGGTAGAGGTGCTTGAGCTTGATGCGGGCGTTTTGGGTCGTGAATTGCCAGTTCGCCTTGGCGTGGTTGGTATTGCGCTCGTGCTCCCATGCGGCGACTTCCTCGATCAGGGTCTGTTTG
>CAMDVZ010000107.1 GCA_945878895.1 Caenispirillum bisanense
ACGCCGCCCAGCACCTGCAACCCACTCGGCGGCATGCCCAGCGCCCAGGCGGTCAGGACCGCCACGACCGGCGCGCCGTTCATGTGCAGGGCCGCGATCGGCAGGGTCAGCCGGCTGACCCCGAAATTCCACAGCAAGGTCGCGATGGCGACGCCGAACACGCAGATCCAGACGAGGGCGGCGAGATCGGCGGTACTCCAGCTTGCCGGCATGCCGCCCGCGAGACCGAAGCTGTAAAGCGTGCCGTAGAAGCCCGCCATGAGGATACCCGCCGCCGTGGCGGTGATCGCCGTAAGCGCGATCTGGCCCCGATCGCCCAGCCACTGCTGGGCACGGATCGAGTACCACTGCCAGCCGATCTGGGCGACGATCAGCAGCGGCTCGCCGCCCTCGAAGCCGAAGCCACGCGCGCCGAAGCCGGGCGAGCCAACCACCACCATCGCAGCGCCGGTCAAACCCAGCGACAGCGCCAGCGGGAAACCCGGCGCCGTCCGCGCGCCGACCAGAACCCGCGCCATGATCGCCGAAATGACCGGCCCTAGGTTGAGCACGATCGCGGCGGTGACGGGGTGCGAATGGTAGACCCCGAAGGTGTAGAGCACCGAGAAGGCGCACATCGCGAAGCCGAGCGAGAACGTCCGGTCGACGCGCAACGCCGCGGGCGACGTCGCTGGCCGTCGCGCCATCGCCCACGCCAGCCAGAACACCGGCAGCGCCAGCAGATAGCGCATGGCCGACAGGAACCAGAGATCGACGTGCGTCGTGAGTACCTTCACGATCGGCGTCATCGACCCCCAGATCAGGCAACAGCCGGCAAGGCCCGCCGAAGCCGTCAACAACGCCGCGCGCGAATACAATGTCGTCACGAGCCGCGCCATCCGCCGGCGCGGCACCCGTGGTCCGGGACGGGCGTCATCGGTGGCGGATTTCTTCCAGCACCGGCCGCAGATAGGACAGGAACAGCGGTGGATTCTCGCTCATCGGGAAATGGCCGAGGCCCTTCATGATCGTGACCGTGGCGCCCGGTACCGCCTTGCCGACTTCCAGCGTGTATTCCGGCTTGCAGGAATAGTCGTACTCGCCGGTCAGCAGGTAGAGCGGGCATTTCGACGTATCGATGCGGTACAACCGGTCCTTGATGTCGCCGTCGCGCGTGTAGAAGTGAAGGTCTCCGTAGAACACGCCGGGCCCACCCTGGAGGTAATGCCACATCGTCTCCCAGCGATCGGTTTCCGGACTCATCGGTGCGCACAGCCCCGAGACCGCCGCCAGCGCGACCTGGCTGTGGTCGACCTGCGGATGGTCCAGCCATTCGATGTCGTAGTAGGCGCTGGGCGTCGCCGACGATTGCAATCCGATGATGGCCCGGAACTCCTGCGCATGGTCGGCCGCGAGCCCGAGCACGACACGGCCACCGATAGAGCAGCCCATCACGACCGGCTTGTCGAGCTCCAGCGCCTTGGCGACGGCCACGACGATGCCGATGTAGAACTCCCGCGTCAGCTGGTAGCGCTCCGCGTGCCATCCCGCCGGCGGCGAGGACTTGCCGTGCCAGGGCAGATCGAAGCCGATGACGCGGAAGTTCTTCGTGATCTCGGGGTCGTTCATCAGCCCCCGGTACTGGCGCGAATCCGAGCCCGCCGTGTGCAGGCAGAGCAACGGAATGCCCTGCCCCGCCTCCTCGACGAACAGACGGTAGTCGCGGCCCTCGAAGGCGAAACGCAGATAGCGGCCGGTGACCGGTTCCCACGCGACGCTCATGTCGGCACTCCATTGCCGCGCAGGGCCGCCAGCAGGCCCTTGATGTACATCATGTCGCGCCACAGCGGCAGCAGGTCGCCCTCGCAACGCAGCTCGCCCTGGCGCAGCAGGCCGAAAATATCCTGGTAGTAGGGCGGCGGCACCGGCTGCCAGAACTTGTCCCAGCCCTCGCGCGTGCCGCGTAGGGCGAAGCTCCACGACACCATCCCGAAAGGTCCGCGCGTCACTTCCGCGACCTTGCCGGAAACGATCCGCACCAGCCATTCCGCCTCGCCGACCGCGATCAGGAACGTGGTCGTCAGACCGCGTCCCCGCCACGTCAGGTTGGCGTCGCCGTTCACGAGATCGGGCAACCGTTCGAGCATGCGCAGTCTCCGGGAAAATCCGGGCCGCAGTATCCGCCCCGTCGTCCGCGCGCAACCCCGCCGGACGCAAGCCGGCTAGGCGCGCCGCCGCGTCGCCTCGTAGCCGACGGCGGCACAATCGGGATAGACGTCCGTCTTCTCGCTCGACACCCGTGCGACCAGCACTTCCTCGCGCGCCATGCAGACCTCGAGGATGGCGTGGACCAGCGTTTCCTGGAGGTTGAAGTGCTGGCTCGCGACCAGAGTCGACACGGCCTTCCGGATGAAGTCGTAGTCGAGCACGTTGGCGATGTCGTCGGCTAGCGGCCCCGCATGCGCGGCCACCCACAGATCGACGTTGACGAGCAACGCCTGCGGGCCGGCCTTCTCGAAATCGTGAATGCCGATGTTGGCCATGACACGGTAGTCGCGGAGGTAGAGGCGGCGGGTTTCGCCGTGGCGGGCGAGCAGCGCCGCTCCCGGATCGGACTGCGCGCTCATCGACGTTTCCCCTTCGCAGCCACCGACTTGTCGAACGCGACATCGCGTGGCCGGCCGGTCAGATGTTCGCCGCCGTCGACGATGATCGTATCGCCGGTGTAGCTGGGCGTCGCCAGAATGAAGCGCAGCGCCCGCACGAGGTCGTCCGTGCCGACGCCGACGCCGAGCGGATTGGCCGCGTGTACGGCGGCGAACCGCTCGTCGGTCTGGCTGCCGCTGCGCAAGGTGAGGCCGGGCGCGATGCCGCACACCCGCACCGTCGGCGCCAGCGCCTGCGCCAGCATCGTCGTCAGGCCCTGCAATCCGACCTTGCTCAGCGTGTAGGTGAGAAAATCGGGGTTCAGGTTCCAGAGCTTCTGGTCGAGCAGGTTGACGATCACGCCGCGCTCGTCCCCGGGCAGACGCCGCACCAGCGCCTGTGCCAGCAGCATCGGTGCCCGCAGATTGATGGCGGCATGGCGGTCGAACGTCGCGGCGGTGGCGGTCTCGATGCGGTCGAGCGCGAACAGCGAGGCGCTGTTGACGAGACAGGTCACCGACACACCCGTGTCGGCGCAACGATCGAGCAGGGAGGCAGCGGCCTTCGCCGAAGCCAGATCGGCCCGGATCGCGCGCGCCTGACCGCCCGCCACCCGGATATCGGCGACCGTCTGGCGGGCTTCGTCGGCCGAGGCATTGTAGTGAACGAAGACGAACCAGCCGTCGCTCGCCAGTGCCATGGCGAGCGCCCTGCCGATCCGCTTGCCGGCACCGGTGACCAGCGCGCCACGCGCCGGGCTGGAAGTGTTTCTTGTCATGTCGGAACTGCCATAGCGCGGCGTGCGACGAACCGGAAGCGGGTTACTTCCGGCAGATATAGACGAAGGCCGGCGGCACGTTGGCCCACACGATCCGCGAGCGGGTCACCGAAGAGAACGACTCCGACAGCCGCCGCCGCAACGCGCGCGCGCCCGGAAACGGCAAGCCCTGGAGATAGGCGAAGGTCATGAACAGGCCGCCCGGCGCCAGGCGGCGCTCGATGGCGGCGAAGGCACGCTCCTGCACCGGCAGCGGCAACGACGCCCACGGCAGGCCGCAAACGATGGCGTCGACGCTTGCGATATCGCGCTCGTCGAGAATGCGTTCGAGATTCTCGACGCTGTCCTCCACCACGTCCAGTGCCGGAAATTGCCGCCGGACATGGGCGCAGAACTCGCCGTTCAGTTCGATACCGACATATCGGGCGCCGCTGGCCAGCCGTGCCGCGATCTCGCCGGTGAAAGCGCCCGTGCCGGGCCCGAACTCGACGATCGTGCGTACCTTGCCAAAGTCGATCGGCGCCACCATCTCGCGGGCGAGCCCTCGCGAACTCGGCAAGGCAGCGCCGACCGCGCGCGGCGCGCGCCAGATCTGGCTGATGAAGAGGCCGGCCGAACCGCGCATCGTTCCCCGCACTTTCGCCCCGGCGGCGCGGAAACGCGCCGCGCGGGCTGGCTGCCTCTATGTACACGATTGCCGGCGCGCCGCATCCCGGAAGGCGCGATGTCCGGATGACTGGAACCGGCCGTCGCGGCCGACTAAAGTCCGCGCCATGAACGTGGAAACAGTCGATTGCGTGGTCGTGGGCGCCGGCGTCGTCGGCCTCGCCGTGGCGCGCGCGCTGGCGATGGCCGGCCGCGAGGTCATCGTGCTGGAGGCGGCCGAGGGCATCGGCACGGAAACCTCCTCGCGCAACAGCGAGGTCGTGCACGCCGGCATCTACTATCCCAGGGGCGGCAACATGGCGCGCTTCTGCGTCGCCGGACGGCGCGCGCTGTACCGCTACTGCGACGAGCACGGCGTGGCGTACCGGAACTGCGGCAAGCTGATCGTGGCCACCAGCGACGCCGAGACCGAAACGCTCGCCGGCATCAAGGCGCGCGCCGAAGCCAACGGCGTCGAGGGCTTGCGGTTCCTGACCGCCGCGGAGGCCACGGCGCTGGAGCCCAACCTGCGTTGCACCGGTGCCCTGCTTTCGCCCACCACCGGCGTCGTCGACAGCCACGGCTTCATGGTGGCGCTGCAGGGCGACGCCGAAGCCGGCGGCGCGATGATCGCCTTCCACAGTCCGGTCGAACATGGCCGCGTGGTCGAGGCCGGCGTCGAACTCGACGTAGGTGGCGCGGAGCCAATGACCTTGCGGGCGCGGCTGGTCGTCAATTGCGCGGGCCTGCACGCCCCGGCCCTCGCCCGCAAGATCGACGGCGGTCGCTACGATGCCCTGCCGACCGCCTACTTCGCCAAGGGCAACTATTTCAGTCTCGCCGGACGCTCGCCCTTCTCGCGCCTGATCTATCCGGTGCCGGTGCCGGGCGGCCTCGGGGTCCATATCACCGTCGATCTGGGCGGCCAGGCGCGGTTCGGACCCGACGTCGAGTGGATCGACACGATCGACTACGCCGTCGATCCGGCCCGGTCCGACAAGTTTTACGCGGCCATCCGCAAATACTGGCCCGACCTGAAGGACGGCGCCATCATGCCGGGCTATTCCGGCATCCGGCCCAAGATCGTGCCGCCAGGCGCGCCGGCCCAGGATTTCACCTTCCACGGCCGCGAGACGCACGGCATCGCGGGCCTGATCCACCTGTTCGGCATCGAATCGCCGGGCCTGACGGCTTCGCTGGCCATCGCCGATCACGTCCGCGCCATGGCCGGCAACGCCTGAACGACCGGGGAGACGGTTCATGGATCTGTCGCTGAACGGCAAAGTCGCCCTCGTCACCGGCTCCAGCCGCGGCACCGGCGCCGGGATTGCCCGCGTGCTGGCGCGCGAAGGCGCCCGTGTCGTCGTCAACGGACCGATCGAGGAAGCCTGCGCGGGCACCCTGGCGGCGATCCGCGCCGATGGCCACGAGGCGTCCGTCGCGGTGGGCGACGCCGCGACAGCCGACGGATGCGCCGCCATCGTCGCCCGTCTCGTCGAGGCCCGGGTCGACGTCGACATCCTCGTGAACAACTACGGCGTGGCCGAGCGTGGCCGCTTCGCCGACGCCGACGACGCGGCCTGGCTGCGCGCCTACGACCGCAACGTGCTGTCGGGCGTGCGCATGGTGCGGGCGCTGGCGCCCAGCATGAAGGCGCGCGGTTTCGGGCGGATCGTCTTTCTCGGCACGACAGGCACGACGCGGCCCAACGCCCGCATGCCGCACTACTACGCCGCCAAGGCCGCCCTGCCGGCGCTCACCGTGAGTCTCGCGAAGGAGTTCGGCGGCGGCGGCCTGACCGTCAACCTGGTTAGCCCCGGCCTGATCATGACGGCGGAGGTCGAGGACATGATGCGCAAGCGCGCCATGCGCGAGGCGTGGCCGGAGGTCGACGACGCGGTCGCCCTGGAACGGCGCGCGACCGCGCTCGACATGCCCAACCCGATCGGCCGCGTAGCGCGCGTCGAGGAGGTTGGCGATCTGGTCGCGTTCCTCGCGAGCGACCGTGCCGGCTTCGTCAATGGCCAGAACATCCGCATCGACGGCGGGGCCGTCGACCACGTGGGCTGACGCTGTATGCGGGCGTCGCGATCCGGTAGGATGACGGCGCAACGGTCCGGGAGGCAACGATGGACACCACGATGAACGCGCTGGCGACGGCGCCGCGCGAAACCGGCCACGCCGCCCGCCTGAGAATCCGCGCCGGCCAGTTCCGCAAGCCCACCGCCGGCATGGCGCCCGGCTACGTGCAGGCCAATCTCGCCATCCTGCCCAAGGCGCTGGCCGCCGACTTCCATCGCTTCTGCCATCTCAACCCCAAGCCCTGCCCATTGCTGGCGGCGTCGGAACCGGGTGATCCGCGGTTGCCGGCGCTGGGCGCGGATCTCGACATCCGCACCGACATCCCCCGCTATCGCGTCTGGCGGCACGGCGAGCTGGTCGACGAGGTGACCGACCTGAAGGGCGTGTGGCGCGACGATCTCGTGTCCTTCGCGCTGGGCTGCTCGTTTTCGTTCGAGGAAGCGCTGATCGAGAACGGGCTCGAACTGCGCCACCAGACCTGCGATAGCAACGTGCCGATGTACCGTACGAACATCGCGTGCGCGCCGGCCGGTCCGTTCCATGGTCCCATGGTGGTGTCGATGCGGCCGTTCCGGGCCGCCGACGCGATCCGCGCCATCCAGGTCACCTCGCGCTTTCCCTCCGTGCACGGCGCGCCGGTCCATCTCGGCATGCCTGGACAAATCGGAATCACGGACATCGCCAAGCCCGACTACGGCGACGCCGTGCCGGTGCGCGACGACGAGTTTCCCGTCTTCTGGGCTTGCGGCGTCACCCCGCAATCGGTCATCGCGACCGTGAAACCCGAATTCAGCATCACCCACGCGCCGGGCTACATGCTGGTCACCGACCAGCTCAACGCCCGCCTCGCCGTCTTCTAGGAACCCGTCGATGCCAACGATTCTGACGCTCGAAGGACATGCCAAAGGCGCCATCGAGCAGGTCCGCGCCGAGATCGAGAACATGGTGGTGGCCGGCTGGACCGGCCGCGACGCGCATGCGCTGCAGCACCATATCGACGAACTCAAGGCCATCGGCGTCGAACCGCCCAGCACCACGCCGCTGTTCTACCGCATGTCGCACGACCGCCTGATGCAGGCCGAGCGCGTCCAGGTCGTCGGCCCCGACACCTCGGGCGAAGTCGAGCCGATGCTGATCGCCACGCCCGACCGGCTGTGGGTCACGGTCGCGTCCGACCACACCGACCGCGTCAGCGAGGCCTACTCCGTGGCGCTGTCCAAGCAGATGTGTCCGAAAGTCGTCGGCCGCGTCGCCTGGCGCTTCGAGGAAGTGGCGCCACACTGGGACCAGCTGATGCTGCGGGCCTGGATTCTGGAGGACGGCCAGCGCGTCCTCTACCAGGAAGGTGCCGTCGCCAACATCCGCGAACCGCGCGACCTGATCACCCGCTACACCGGCGGCTCCAGTCGTTTGCCCGTGGGCACGGCGATGTCGTGCGGCACCTTCGCCGCCATCGGCGGCATCCGCCCCTCGACCCGCTTCGAGATAGAACTGGAAGACCCCGTGCTCGGCCGCAAGATCAGTCACGCCTACGACGTCGAGGCGTTGCCGCTGGTGGAGTAGAGCCGCCTACTCCGCAGCCCGGCGGTTGTGGTCCTCGCCGGTCGCGATGGGCTTCTCGCCGCGAACGGTGGTGCGGTGCATCTCGCGGCGGTGGCCGTCGTAGTCGTTGATGGCGAAATGCTGGACGCAGCGATTGTCCCACACCGTCAGCGTGCCGGGCCGCCAGTCGACCCGACACGTGAACTCCGGCCGGACGGCGTGGTCGCAGAGAAAGCCCAGCAGCGGCGCGCTTTCGCGTTCGGTCATGTCCTCGAAGCGGATCGTGTAGACCTTGTTGACGTAGAGCGCCTCGCGGCCGGTCTCGGCATGCACGCGCACGACGGGCTGCGATTGCTCCGCCAGCGCCGACTCGCCGGTGCTGATCTTCATCGAGCGCGCGTTGCGGCCGCCGGCGTAGGTGCCTTGCGGGCCATAGGGGCGCCGGGCGCTGTGCATGGCGCGCATGCCCCCGAGCATCGCCCGCAGTCCCGGCGACAATGCCTCCCAGGCGAGATACTGGTTGGCGAACAGCGTGTCGCCGCCGAACGGCGGTGTCTGGCGCGCGTGCAGGATCGTGAAGGCGGGCGGTGTTTCCTGGAAGCTCCAGTCGGAATGCCAGTTGCCGCCGAAATTGACCGACCGCACCTCGTCGGCTTCCTTGATCACCGCCACGACATGCGGCGCGGTCTCGGTGCCCTCGACATAGGGCTCGATGCCGAATTCGCCGAGCCCCCTGGTGAAGGTCTGCAAGCCGTGATCGTCGAGCGGCTGGTCGCGGAACACAACCACCAGGTTCTCCAGCAGCGCGCGCCGGATCTCCGCCGCCGTCGCCGCGTCGAGTGGCTTCGACAGGTCCACGCCGCCGATCTCCGCGCCGCACGCGCCGGCCATGCGCTCGACCGTGATCCGCTGGTAATTCATGGGCACCAACCCTCCGTCATTGCGCCGCGACCGGACGGCGATTGTCGTCCTCGCCCACCGCGATCGGCTTCTCGCCGCGCAGCGTGGTGCGGCGCATCTCGCGGCGATGGCCGCCGTAGTCGTTGATGGCGTAGTGCTGGAGGCACCGGTTGTCCCAGATCGCCATGGCGCCGGGCGACCACGTGAAGCGGCAGGTAAATTCCGACCTGACGGCTTGCGCGTACAGGAAGTCAAGCAACGGCTGGCTTTCGCGCTGCGTCACGTTCTCGAACCGCACGGTGTAGGCGTCGTTGGCGAACAGCGCCCGGCGGCCCGACTCAGGATGGACGCGCACCACGGGATGGACCATCTCGGCCATCGCCGTCTCGTCGTGTCGCACCTTCATGCCGCGGGCGTTGCGGTTGTCGAAGAAGGCCGCGCTTTTCGCGTAGGATTTCGCCCAGTAGACCGCGCGCAGACCGTCGAGCGTGCGCCGCAAGCCATCCGACAAGGTCTCGTAGGCGAGGTACTGGTTCGAGAACATCGTGTCGCCGCCGAACGGCGGCAGTTCGCGCGCGTGCAGGAAGGTGAAGGACGGCGGCGTTTCGAGGAAACTCCAGTCCGAATGCCAGCTGCCGCCGAAGGTCGGCTTGTCGCCCTCGTCGGCCTCCTTCGCCACCTTCACGACGTTGGGATGCGTGGCCTCGCCCTCGACGAACGGATCGCGGCCGAAGGGGCCGAAGTAACCGGCGAAGCGCGCCTGGTCGAGATCGGTCATGCCGTCCTGACCACGGAAGAACACGCAGAGATTCTCGACCAGCGCGCGGCGGATTTCCGCGATGGTATCGGGATCGAGCGGACGCCGGAGATCAACGCCGCCGATCTCGGCGCCACAGCCACCCGCGATGCGCTCGACGGTGATGCGATGATGGGCCACGTCGCGGTCCTCCGATGGCGGCCTCTGGTCAAGGGGCCGTTGTTCGATCAAGGTAGCGCGCGACGGCAGGGCGCGTCCAACGTGGCTTCCGCCCAGCGAAAACCGACCCGAGGGGAAACGCGACCATGATCAAGACACGCTTCACGGAAATGTTCGGCATCAAGCATCCGATCGTGCAGGGCGGCATGCAGTGGGTCGGCCGCGCCGAACTCGCCTCGGCGGTGTCGAACGCCGGCGGCCTCGGCATCCTGACCGGCCTGACGCAGCCGACGCCCGAGGCGCTAACCGCCGAGATCGCGCGCTGCCGCACGATGACCAGCCAGCCGTTCGGCGTGAATTTGACGATCCTGCCGACACTGAAGCCCGTACCCTACATGGAGTACATCGACGCGATCATCGCCTCGGGCGTCAAGATCGTGGAGACCGCCGGCAACAACCCCAAGCCCTTCCTGCCCAAGCTGAAGGAAGCCGGCGTCAAGGTGATCCACAAATGCACCTCCGTCCGCCACGGCGTGCGGGCCGAGAAGGAAGGCGTCGACGCCATCAGCATGGACGGCTTCGAGTGCGCCGGTCACCCCGGCGAGGACGACGTGCCCAACCTCGTGTTGCTGCCCGCGGCCGCCGACGTGATCAAGATCCCGATGCTCGCCTCGGGCGGATTCGCCGACGCGCGCGGCCTGGTGGCCGCCCTGGCGCTGGGCTGCGACGGCATCAACATGGGCACGCGTTTCATGGCGACCAAAGAGGCGCCGATCCACCAGAACGTAAAGGACAAGATCGTCGACAGCGACGAGCGCAGCACCGCGCTGATCTTCCGCACCCTGCGCAACACCAGCCGAGTCTACGGCAACTCGATCGCCAGGAAGGCCATCGAGATGGAGCACGAGGGCAAGGGCATCGCCGAGATCGGCCCCATCGTGTCGGGCCAGAAGGGCAAGGTCGTCTACGAAACCGGCGACCTCGAGCACGGCGTCTGGTCGGCCGGCACCTGCATGGGCCTGATCAACGACGTGCCGACCTGCAAGGAACTGATCGAGCGGATCGTTTCCGAAGCCGAGCAGATGATCAACGCGCGTCTGGCGCGGATGGTCGCTTAGCGCGACGACATCGGGCGCGGCGCGTGCCGCGCCCGGGCGGGCTGGCGGCGTCGCTTCGTCGCCGTTGCCATCCGCGGCGAAGCGAGCGACCTCGATCTTTCGCCGCCACCGCCACGGAACGACCTCGTGCCTCGCTTGCCGGACAACCCCGGTGGGCCGCGGGCAGTGCGCCAATGGTGCGACTGCCCGGACGAATTTCTACCCGGCTGCCTTGGCCGCCAGCGCCTGCGCCACCTTATCGCCAAAGCCGTCCGCGTAAAAGCGCTGGCGCGGTGCGCCGCGACAGTTGCCGATGAGCGATACGAGGCGACTACGGTCTCTGCGCGCGTTCAAGCAGCATCCAGCGCCTCGATCCCCGCCACCGGGATGTCGGCCGGCCCCGTCCGCCGCTTCGACACCAGCCGACGGGCGTCCTCGTTCCGTCCGGCCGCCAGATATGCCTTCAGCAGCGTGAACTCCGTTAGATCGAGTTGCGCCCGACTTCCCGCCATGCGCATCCGTTCGTCGAACATAGACTCCAGCGAGGCAATTGCGGTCGGGTAATCGCCCCGCGCGAAAGCCGCGAAGCCACGCGCGGCGGCAGGAACGGTGGAACCGGCGGGATAGCGCCCGGCCTCGGCCAGCACCTCGATCTGCTTCGTGCGTGGCTCGACGTTTTCGCCATGGACCGCGTCGGTCAGGGCGAAATGCCAATCCACGAAGTTATTGCCGGGGTTGGGGAACGTCGCATGCGCGAAGTCGTGCACCTTCCGCCAACGCTCCGTGTCGCGAGGGTATCCCGCAAGCTCCGCGCGCCAGAGAAACGCCGGTGCATCCAGCACCTTGACGAACTGCGGGGCGCGATAATCGTCGGCACCGAACGCGGAGTCGAACAGCTGCAATCCCTCTTTGATCCGTCCCTGGCCCAAGTGTACCATCGCCAGATGCCAGTGCAGGTGGCCATACAGAGTGCCTGCGGGCGGGAATCCAGTTTCTTTCAACCACGGCCCGATGAATCCGATTGCAGTCGCTGCGTCGCCATCTTCGTAAAGACAGTGTGCCTAGGCATGGGCGCCGCCGGCATTCCCCGGCCGATCCAGCAAAGAACGTTCGATCAACGCTCGCGCCTGGTCCCGGAAACCCAATTCCGACAGCGCCATGCCGTAATGGCCGTTGAACCACCAGTCGTCGCCGTAATGCGGTGCCAGATCGGCGAGGAAGTCCAGCTGAACCCGCTCCCGATCCGCCCGTCCCGAGATTCCGATGAGGCCAGCGATATTGGTGCCGGTGGCGGCCACGAGGGCGTCCGTCGGCCAACGGGAAACGTGCTGTCGCACGTGAGCCAGCGCATCGGTGGGCGAACTCATCATGAGATCGAAGACCTCCACATGGCTGGCCTCGCGCTCGGGCATGTCATACGTCTTCGCCGCCGCAATCGCGGCTCTGGCTCCGGCCACGTCGCTTGCCAGTTGCAGCGCGCGTGCACGCCCGGCATGTGCCAACGGGAAGTCGGGATCGACGACCAGCGCACGATCGAATGCCGCGACTCCGCCATCCCATTGAGACAGGACGAGGTCGCAACCCTCGACATAGGCGTCCCGAGCAGTAGCCGACGTGGTGCTCAAGTCGTTGCCGTATCGGTCGTTCGACATGGTTCTCTCCCTCCCGTTGGATTGCGCCACCGCTCGCCGAAGCGCCGCATGTGTTGCGACCTTCGCGCCAGCAGCCTGTCGGACTTAAAGCATCGTGGGGGATGGTCGGGGATTCCCACGGGAATCGCGTCCGTATAGAATCGTGGGACGGCTTTGCGAAGGAGCGCCCCGCGATGAGCAACTTCCGCCCGACGGACCGCGAGACCAGCTATCTGCT
>CAMDVZ010000108.1 GCA_945878895.1 Caenispirillum bisanense
GGCCTCGCGCGGCAGCGCCGCGGCCAGTTCGTTCAGGTTGACGCTGCGTACCTGCAGGGCCGTCGCCACCAGCAACGCAAGCCCCTCGCGCTGCTTCTTGTTCTGTCCGGGCAACCGACCCAGAAGCTCCTGGCCGATCGCCGCGGCGCTCCGTTGAATCCCGCCCATTCGAAAATCTCCGCCAGTTCTGAAGGCGGACTCCTCGAATCACATTCCGATTCCTCGAGGCAAGGATTTTCTGATAGGTGGCAAGCATTCCCGCCCACCGCCACCATGACATCCGGTTTTGTCTTCACGAGTTCATCGGCAAGGGGCGCAAACCGGTCATACCGCCCTTCGGCCCAGCGAACATCGATGGTCACGTTTTGCCCGTCGACATAGCCGATGATCTTGAGGCCTTCGCGGAATGCGGCCAGTAGATGGGCATCGACTGCCAGCGACCGACCACTCAAATAACCAATGCGCGTTTGCGTCGGCGACTGCGCGCGAGCGCGCGACGCGAGGCCCGGAGCGGAGAGCGCGGCGAGGACCATAGCGACGCGTCGTCGACCAATCATTCGATCACCTCACGGTCGCCGCCAGCAACAACAAACCCTACGCGATGTCCGTCCCCGCGTCATCTCCCGAAAGCGCGCGCGCCGACCACTCTCAAGCCTGCCATCAATGGAGAAGCCATCCCGGCCGCGCGCCGCATCCCCACGAAAAAAGGCCGGGGATCGCTCCCCGGCCTTTCGTCTTTTGGGCTGGTGGAAGGGACTAGAAGTCCATCCCGTCCATGCCGCCCATGCCACCCATGCCGCCGCCGCCGGGCATCGGAGCGGCCTTGCGCTCCGGACGCTCGGCGATCATCGCCTCGGTGGTGATCAGCAGACCGGCGACCGAGGCCGCGTCCTGCAGGGCCGTGCGCACGACCTTGGTCGGATCGATGATGCCGGCCTTGATCATGTCGACATATTCGCCCTTCTGGGCGTCGAAGCCCCAGTTGGTGTCCTTCGACTCCAGCAGCTTGCCGACGATCACCGAGCCATCTTCGCCGGCGTTGTCGACGATCTGACGGATCGGCGCCGAGAGGGCACGACGGATGATGTCGATGCCGGCCTTCTGGTCGGCGTTCGCGGTACGCAGCTTGTCGAGAGCGCGGATCGCGTACAGCAGGGCGGTGCCGCCACCGGGGACGACGCCTTCCTCGACCGCGGCGCGGGTCGCGTGCATCGCGTCGTCGACGCGATCCTTGCGCTCCTTGACCTCGACCTCGGTCGAACCACCGACCTTGATCACGGCGACGCCGCCGGCCAGCTTGGCGAGACGCTCCTGAAGCTTCTCCTTGTCGTAGTCCGAGGTGGTCTCCTCGATCTGCGCCTTGATCTGGCCGATGCGGGCTTCGATGTCCTTCTTCTTGCCCGCGCCGTCGATGATCGTGGTGTTCTCTTTCTGGATGAGAACCCGCTTGCACTTGCCCAGCATGTCGAGCGTGACGTTCTCGAGCTTGATGCCGAGGTCGTCGCTGATCAGCTGGCCACCGGTCAGGATCGCCATGTCTTCCAGCATCGCCTTGCGACGATCGCCGAAGCCCGGCGCCTTGACGGCAGCGACCTTCAGACCGCCGCGCAGCTTGTTGACGACCAGCGTGGCCAGAGCCTCGCCCTCGACGTCCTCGGCGATGATCAGCAGCGGCTTGGTCGACTGCACGATCGCCTCGAGCACCGGCAGCATCGCCTGGAGACCCGACAGCTTCTTCTCGAACAGGAGGATGAACGGGCTTTCCAGCTCGGTCGTCATCTTGTCGGCGTTGGTGATGAAGTAGGGCGACAGGTAGCCGCGATCGAACTGCATGCCCTCGACGACTTCGAGCTCGGTGTCGAGACTCTTGGCCTCTTCCACCGTGATGACGCCCTCGTTGCCGACCTTGCGCATCGCCTCGGCGATCATCTTGCCGATGGCGACTTCGCCGTTGGCCGAGATGGTGCCGACCTGGGCGACTTCCTCGGACGAGGAGATCTTCTTGGCGCGGCTCTTGATGTCCTCGACGGCGGCGTTGACGGCGATGTCGATCCCGCGCTTGAGGTCCATCGGGTTCATGCCGGCGGCGACCAGCTTGGCGCCCTCGCGGACGATCGCCTGGGCCAGCACGGTGGCCGTCGTGGTGCCGTCGCCGGCCACGTCGTTGGTCTTCGAGGCCACTTCGCGCACCATCTGGGCGCCCATGTTCTCGAACTTGTCGGCGAGCTCGATCTCCTTGGCGACGGTGACGCCGTCCTTGGTGATGCGGGGAGCGCCGAAGCTCTTGTCGATCACGACGTTGCGGCCCTTCGGACCCAGCGTCACCTTGACCGCGTTGGCGAGGATGTCGACGCCGCGCAACATGCGGTCGCGCGCGTCACCCGAAAAACGTACGTCTTTGGCTGCCATGGTAGTTGCCTCTCGATTGGATGTGCGAACGCCGCCGGAGCTTCACGCCCGGCGGCCGGAAATTCGGATCAGGCGGCCTTCTTGGCGGCCTTGCCGGCCTCGAGGATGCCCATGATGTCGGATTCCTTCATGATCAGGAGATCGACGCCATCGAGCTTAACTTCGGTGCCCGACCACTTGCCGAACAGGATGCGGTCGCCGGCCTTGACGTCGAGCGGCACCAGATTGCCCTTCTCGTCGCGGGCGCCCGGGCCGACGGCGACGATCTCGCCTTCCATCGGCTTTTCCTTGGCGGTGTCGGGAATGATGATCCCGCCCTTGGTCTTCTCTTCTTCCGCGACGCGCTTGACAACAACGCGGTCGTGCAGCGGACGAAACTGCATGGATGTCCTCCTCGGTTTATCGATTGAACGACGCCGGACGAAGCCCGGCGCAAGAAAATTGCTGTTAGCACTCTGTCGCCAGTACTGCTAACGGGCGTGCATGTAGGGGGGAGGCGGTCGGGAGTCAAGCGTTCAGCCGGGTTCGCCGGCTCGATTCGCCGCCGCCACGACATCTGGCGGGCGAACAGCGGCCGAACCACCAGAAAGGTCCCAGTCCATTGATATCGATAACTTAATTCAGGATCGGCACCGACGACCACCGGTCTGCCGCGGCATCGCCGGTGGGGCGGTCAGACGTTCAGCAGCCAGGTCTGGTGGACCATCGACGCCAGCCAGGTGACCCAGCCGAGGAAGGGCGCCAGCATCCACGCCGCCAGCTTCGAGTGGCGCCCGAATGCCCCGATGGTGGTGCCTGCCGCCACCACCAGCGCCGCGGCGACCGCGATGGCGCCGTCCAGGTCCTTGAGCCCGAACAGCAGCGCCGGAAACAATCCGCACAGGACAAGCTGGGTCCACCACAGCAACAGGGCGGCACTCACCGACCGCCACGGGGCGCTGCACCACAACAGCCAGGCCGAGCTGGCCAGCAGCACCGAGAGCAACAGCCAGATCGACGACAAGACCCAGTCCGGCGGCATCAGGCCCGGCTTGACCAGGGTCTCGTACCAGAACGGATCGCGGGCCGGCGAGTAGATGGTGGCGATCGTGGCGACCAGCGCTGCCGCGGTCAGAAACAGCATCAACATGCTGGATCGACGCAGCGCCTGAAGGGGTCGGCCAGGATCGGGATCGGGCACGATGAAGCCGTCGGTACGGGTTATTAAAACCACTACTATCAGATAGCTATACCATAATTCTCGACTTTTATCTCAATTATATAAGGCTCCTCTATAATATTGCACTATGCGAAAATATATTTTTTCGGAAAACCCCTTCCAGCATGCCCTTTCTCGTGCCCTTTCCGCCTCAACCGGCCGCCCGCGCCGCCTCGTATTCCGCCCGCGTCGCGGCGACCAGGCCGGCCACCGTTTCGATCCCCCGAACGCCCGACACCGAATGCCCCGCGCTCCAGATGTCCTTCCAGCGTTTGGGATCGGCGGCCTCCGCCTTCTCGCGTTCGGCCCGGTCGATATCCTTGCCGATATCGATGCCGCCACGCGCCGGCAGATTTTCGGGATCGAGTCCGGCCGCCACGATCGAGGGCCGCAGCATGTTGGTTTCGAGGCCGGTGAAGGCCCGCGTCAGCGCGACGTCGTCCAGTCGCGAGTCGACCAGCATGTCCTTGTAGGCATCCTTGGCCATGCTCTCGCGCGTGGCGATGAATTTGGTGCCCATGTAGGCGAGATCGCAGCCCAGCGCCCGCGCCGCCCACAACGCCTGGCCATCGGAAATTCCGCCGGCCATGACCAGCGGACCGTCCCAGATCGCCCGCAGCGCGCGCGCGAAAGCGAACGGATTGGCCCAGCCGGTCTGTCCTCCGGCACCCGCCGTCAGCAGCACCAGACCGTCGCTGCCCGCCTCGATGGCTTTCTCGGCATGGCGCACCGAGGCGACGTCGGTAAATACCCGGCAGCCCGCGTCGTGCAACGGCCCGATCACCGGCGCCGGACTGCCGACGCTGGCGATGACGAGATCAATTCCATGCCGGACCACCACCGCCACGTCGTCGGCCAGCCGCGGATTGGAGCGATGCACGATCAGGTTGGGACAGATCGGCGCCGCGCGCCGGCCGCTGGCCGCTTCGCCATCCGCGATGCGTCGATGCATCTCCGTCAGCCATGAATCGAGCTCGCCGGTCGAACGGCAATTGACGGTCGGAAACGAACCGACGACGCCTTCGACGCAGGCCGCGACCACGAGTTCCACGCCCGACACGAGAAACATCGGGGCGGCGATCAGCGGCAGACTCAAGCGATCCGACAGGTCGGCGGGCAGGCTCATGGCGTCGGTCTCCGTCTTCCTCGCCGCGCTGGCGCGGCGGGCACCGTCCGTTCTACCGTCGGGCCAGGGAGGACACCATCCATGAGCACCAGCCTGAAACCGCGCATCGGGACGCGCGACGTCAAGATCGGCACCTTCGTGTTCGAGTTCGCGACGCCCGGAATCGGCCAGATACTGAAGGCCGCCGGCGCCGACTACGCCGTGCTCGACATGGAGCACAGCGCCTTCGGCTTCGACACCGTACGCGCCTGCATCCAGTTCATGCGCGCGGGCGAGTTGCCCGTGATCGTGCGCGTGCCGTCCAAGGCCTACGACCATCTTGCCCGCGCGATGGACGCCGGCGCCGACGGCGTCATGGTACCGATGGTCGGTTCGGTCGCGCAGGCCCGCGCCGTGCTCGACGCGGTGAAGTACCATCCGCAAGGCAAGCGCGGCGTTGCTCTCGGGATGGCGGCCGACCGCTTCGCCGATGGCGGCGGATCGTTGCCCGAGCGCTTCGCCCGCCACAACGCCCGCACCATCGTCATGTTGCAGATCGAGGATCCGGCCGGCGCCGACGCCGCCGACGAGATGGCCGCGATGGATGGCGTCGACGTGCTGTGGGTCGGCCACAACGATCTTTCCGTCGCGCTGGGAAAGCCCGGCGCGTTCGACGACGCGGCGTTCGTCGCTGCCGAGCGCAAGGCGATCGACGCGGCCCGACGCCACGGCAAGTCGGCGGGCCGCCTCGCGGTCGACGCCGCCCAGGCGCGGACGTTCGCCGCGATGGGCTACGATTTCGTCTCGATCGCCACCGACATCGGCCTGCTACAGGGCGCGTTGCGCGAGGGCATCCGGGTCGTCCGCGGCGGATAGCGTCGTCAATAGACCGTGTCGAGCATGGCGCGGGCGATTTCCCGCTCGCCCATGATGACGCGGGTGGCACCGCAGACCTTGAGGTGCTCGACCTCGGCGTCGGAGTGCGCCCGCGCGACGATCTCGAGGTCGGGCCGTGCCGCGCGCGCGCGCTTGACGATCTTGCCCGCCTCGAGCCCGTCGGGAATCGCCACGAACAGCCGCCGCGCTTCCGCGAGGTTGGCGGCCGTCAGGACCGCGCCATCGGTGGCATCGCCGATCATCACCTCGCAACCATCGCGCCGGGCCGCGTCGGCGGGCTCCGAGCGGTCCTCGATCACCACCACCGACTCGCCCGCGCCACGCAACCCCGAGCCGACGTCGGCGCCAACCCGGCCGTAGCCGATCAACACCGTGTGCCCGATCGCCGTGGTCGGCCGCAGCTCGGCGTCCGGTCCCTCCGGCTCGACGATGGCCGGCTCGCCATCGCTCTCGTGGGCCCAGCGATCGGCCAGCCTGAACGCCAGCGGATGGAACAGCACCGAGGACACGACACCGGCCACGACGAGATCGCGCGCCAGTTCGGGCAGCAGGTCGAGCGCGACGGAGAGCGACGCCATCACCACCGAGAATTCGCCGATCTGCGCCAGGCTTGCGGCGATGGTGACCGCGGATCCGGAAGGACGACCCATCGCGCGCAACGCCAGATACGTTACCAGCGGTTTGCCGACCAGCACGATCGCCACCGTGCCTGCCAGCGCCCACGGCGCGCGCGTCACGATCGAGGGTTCGAACAGCAGACCGACGGCGACGAAGAACGGCACCGCGTAGGCCTCGCGCAACGGTATCGATTCCTCGGCGGCGCGATGGCTGAGCGGCGATTCGGTCAGCGCCACGCCGGCGAGGAACGCGCCCAGCGCCAGCGGCGCGCCGATGATTCCCGCCGCCGCGAACGCCACGACCAACGCGCCCGCCAGAACCGCGAGCCTGAACAGTTCGCGCGAACGCGTGTTGGCCGCCCATTGCAACAGCCGGGGCAAGACCTCGCGGGCCAGCACGAACAGGACCACCGCGAGGATCGCGAACTTGGCCAGCGTGTCGCCGAACGGGCCGAGACCCGTCCGCCATGGTCCGCTGCGCCCGGCCGCGCCGAGCGCGATCAACAGTGCCACGATCGCCACCAGATTCTCGGCCATCGCCCAGCCATTGGCGATGCGGCCGCGCTCCGATTCCAGCAGCCGGCGACGGCGAAGCGCGCGGGTCAGCACCACCGTGCTCGATACCGACAGCGACATGCCGAACGCCAGGCCGGCCGTCCACGACCACCCCATCGCCCAGGCGAAACTCGTGCCCGACAGCATCCCGACGCCGATCTGCGCCAGGGCGCCGGGCACCGCGACGGCGCGCACCAGCGTGAGCTGCCGCAGCGAGAAGCGCAGGCCGACGCCGAACAGGATCATCGCGAGGCCGATCTCGATCAGTTCGTCGGCGCCGGCGCGATGCAGAGTCGGCCCCGGCGCGACGATGCCGACCGTCAGGCCGGCCAACACGTAGCCGACCAGCGGCGACAGCCGCACCCACCACGCGATGGCCCCGAACGCGAACGCCAGGCCCAGCGCCGCGGCCATCAGGGCGATCAACGTTTCGTGCTGCACGCCCGCTTCTCCGCCATCAAACCGGCCATCGCCTCGCCGCCTAGCCCTTGGTCTCTATCTCGACGAAGACGATCTCGCCGGGCCCGTCGTTGATCACGTCGTGCGTCACGCCCGCGGCGCGGACATAGGGCACGCCGGGCTCCATCGCGGCGGCGTGCATGGCCGTGCCGTCCCAGATCCGCAGGGGACCGCCCTTCACCGGCACCACGATGTAGTCGTGGCCGTGCCTGTGCCAGCCGGTGTGCGATCCCGGCGGCAGGGTCCAGCGCCAGACAATGGCGCGTTCGCTCTCCAGCTGTTTCTCGCCGCGCGCCAGGATCTTGCCCCGGTCGGTTTCGTGCTCGTCCATGTCCACTCTCCACCCGTCGACGGGAGAATAGCATGTCCGCCGTCGACGCCATCCGTCGACGAGGGGCTCGGGGCAATCCGGTGAAAGTCGCGCCGGGACTTCGGCACGGGTGCGAACCGGCACAAACCTCGCCGGAATGGTAAAATCCGGGCGCGCGCCATTCCAGTGGCGCTTCTTCGCTGTCGCAGGGGTGATCGACGACGTTCGCCATGAGCGCCACTGGAGTGGCGCGCTCCCGGAAGACGTCGAGTGCGCGGCGTTTCCATCAATCCGCAACGCGCCGCGCCGAAGCGACGCCATGATCGGAGCGGAGTCGAACCGGACGCGGTTCACCCGATTGCGCTGACGACTGGCGGGTCGGTCCTCGACTATAAGTGCAGATACATTGAACAACGCCGAACCAGTCGAGCGACCATGAGCGCCACCACGCCGAATCGACAGACCCACCCGCTGCTGACCGCCCCGGCGCTGCCGACCATCGCCCGCATGGCGTGGCCGACCACGCTGGTCATGATCGCCCAGGCCGGCGTCAGCATCGCCGAGACCTGGGTGGTGGGGAGGCTCGGGACCGAGGCGCTGGCGGGCTTCGCGCTGGTGTTTCCGGTCGCCATGCTGATGACGATGATGGCCGCTGGCGGCATCGGCGGCGGCATCGCCGGTGCCATCGCGCGCGCGACGGGCGCCGGGCGAACCGAGGACGCACGCGCGCTGGCGCTGCACGCGCTGGTGATCGCGCTCGGCTTCGCCCTGCTGTTCACCGTGGCCCTTCGCCTGTTCGGCGCCGATCTCTATCGTTCGCTGGGCGGCCTGCGCGCGGATGCGACGGGCGGCGACATCGCGAAGGTGCTCGCCTTCGCGGTCGCCTATTCCGACACGCTGTTCGCGGGCGCCATCGCCACATGGGCGATGTTCGCGCTGTCGGCCATCCTGCGCGGCGCCGGCGACGTGGCGACGCCGGGCAAGCTGATGCTGACGAGTTCGCTGCTGCAGGTGCCGCTGACGTGGATGCTGGTGCTCGGGATCGGTGGGTGGAGCGGCATGGGCATCGCGGGAGCGGGCCTGTCGGCGATCCTGACCAACGGCCTGTCGGCGGTCCTGATGTGGCGCCGCCTCCGGGCCGGCGCGGCAGGATTCGTGCCGTCGCTGACCGGCATTCCGCTGCGCACGGCGCTGTTCGCGCCGATTCTCAGGGTCGGCCTGATGGCCTCGACGTCGGCGTTGACCGCCAACCTGACGACTGTGTTCGTCACGCTGCTCGTGGCCGGTTTCGGTGTCGGGGCAATCGCCGGCTACGGCGTCGGCGCCCGGCTCGAATTCATCCTGGTGCCGCTCAGCTTCGGCATCGGTTCCGCCCTGACCACGCTGGTGGGCGTCGCCTCCGGGGCCGGCGACTGGGCGCGGGCGCGACGGGTGGCGTGGATCGGCGCCGCGATGTCGGCGGCGTTGACGGGTTCGGTCGGACTCGTCGCGGCACTGCTGCCCAACGCCTGGATGTCGATTTTCAGCGCCGATCCGCAGGTCCACGCCGCCGGCGTCGCCTACCTCACCCGCGTGGCGCCGTTCTACGCCTTCTTCGGCGTCGGGACGACGCTGAGCTTCGCCTCGCAAGGGGCGGGCCGCATGGCGGGACCTCTGACGGTGTCGATCCTGCGCTTCGCCATCGCCGCCATCGGCGGATTTCTGGTCGTGCGCGTGTTCGGCCACGGGCTCGATGGACTGTTCTGGGTCGTGGCCGGCGCCATCGTCGTGATGGGTAGCGGCGTCGCCGCCGGTCTGGCCCTGTTTCCATGGGGTCCCCGTCGATAGTTGACGAAAGCAACCACCTCGCCGACCATCGCCGCGGCGGGTCTGGCGGGAGGTCTCCGTGGTTCTCGACAAGGATATGGCCGAACGCGTCGAGGCGGTGCGCCGCTTCAGCCGTTTCTACACCCGCCGGATCGGGGTGCTGCGGGAGAAGCTGCTCGACAGCGCGCTGACGCTGACCGAGGCCCGCCTGGTATGGGAACTGGCGCACAGGGAGAGCGCCACCGCGACGACGCTGAGCGGCGACCTTGCCCTCGACCCCGGCTATCTGAGCCGGCTGCTGAAGGGGCTCGAAGAACGCGGCCTGATCGCGCGCCGGCCCTCGCCCGACGATGGCCGCCAGGCTCTGATCGCCCTCACGAGCGCCGGCCGCGCCATGTTCGACACGCTCGACTCGCGCTCGCGCGCGGAGATCGGCGCGATGCTGTCGAGACTGCCGACGCCCCACCAGCAACGCGTCGTCGACTCCCTGCAGCTCGTCGAGTCCCTCCTCGAACCGGCCAACGATCCGCCAACACCGTACCGCCTGCGACCGCACCGGATCGGCGACATCGGCTGGATCGCGCGCCGCCAGGGCATGCTCTACGCCGAGGAATATGGCTGGGACGCCACCTTCGAGGCGATGGTGGCGGAGATCGGCGCCAGGTTCGTGCGCGAGTTCGATCCGGCGAAGGAACGCGCCTTCGTCGCCGAACGCGACGGCCAGATCGTCGGCTCGGCGCTGGTGGTGCGCAACGCCGACGAGGCGAGCGGGGTCAAATCCGACGACGTCGCCCAGCTTCGGCTGGTCTATGTCGAACCCTCCACGCGCGGGCTCGGCATCGGCCGCCGCATGGTCGACGAGTGCCTCGCCTTCGCCGCCGGCCACGGCTACCGCTCGATGGTGCTGTGGACCAACGACGTGCTGGTGTCGGCGCGGCGCGTCTACGAGGCCGCCGGTTTCCAGCTGGTCGAGAGCGAGCCGCACCACAGTTTCGGCGTCGATCTGGTGGGCCAGTACTGGGAAAAGGCGCTGTGACCATCGACGCCCGGCCATCGGCGCTGCTGGCCGCCGCGGGAACCGGCATCCAGGTCGGTGCCGCCATGGTCGCGACCCGCTTCGCCGTCGACCAGGCCGGCCCCGGTTCGCTCGCCTTCCTGCGCTACGTCGTGGGCGTGCTGTGCCTGCTGCCCTTCGTGCTGGCGATGAAACGCCAGCCCTTCGCCACCCGCGACCTGGCGCCGATGGCGGCACTCGGCATCGTGCAGTTCGGCGTGCTGATCGCCTTGCTGAACTACGCGCTCCAGCACATTCCCTCGGCCCGGGCGGCGCTGATCTTCGCCACCTTTCCGCTCCAGACGATGCTGTTGTCGGCCCTGATCGGCCGCGAGCGACTTGGCGCCGCCAGGGTGGCGGGCGTCGCCCTGAGCTTCGCCGGCGTCGCCGTCGCGCTGGCGGGCGATGCGTTCGGCGCCGAAACCAGAGGCAGCCACTGGCTCGGAACGCTGGCTGCGTTCGGCTCGGCTTCGTGCGGCGCGGCGTGCTCGGTGCTCTATCGCCCCTACGTGGCGCGCTACCCGACGCTCCAGGTCAGCGCCTTCGCGATGTTCGCGGCCGTCCTGTTCCTCGCCCTGCTGGCGGCCAACGAAGGTTTCTTTCTCGCCACCCCACGCTTCACGACCAGCGGCTGGATCGCCGTCCTGTTCATCGGCTTCTCCAGCGGCATCGGCTACTTCCTCTGGCTCTACGCACTGGGCAACGCGGCCCCGACGCTGGCGACCATGTTCATGTCGCTCAGCCCCGTGACCGCCGCCATCGGCGGCGCGCTGATGCTCGGCGAGCCGGTGTCGATGGCGGCGGTCGCCGGCCTCCTCTGCGTGATCGCGGGTCTCTGGCTGGCGCTGCGGCCTGGGTAACCGGGCACGGTCCGGGACACGCAACGCCGTGCACGCGATCACCGCCCTGCGCTACAGTCGGACTCCATCCCGAAACGACGAGGACGATCCCACCATGAGCGAACGCAGCATCGACACCGGCACCGGCCAGCTTCTCTGCGCGGTGCGCGACGGGGTGGCGACCATCACGCTGAACCGGCCGGAGGCGCGCAACACCATGTCGGCGGAACTGACGCCGGCTTTGCGCGCCATGATCAAGGCGATGGGCGAGGACGACTCGGTCGGCGCGCTGTTGATCACGGGCGCCGGCACCGCCTTCTGCGCTGGCGGCGACGTCAAGGGCATGGGCGCCAACCGCGTCCAGACGATGACACCCGACGAGCGGGTCGTGGACCTCAAATGGCGCCAGCGGGCGCTGACCGGGGCGCTGCTGCAGGTGCGCAAGCCGACCATCGCGGCGCTGCCGGGCCCCGCCGTCGGCGCCGGCCTCGCCATCGCGCTCGCCTGCGACATCCGGATCGCTGCGAAATCGGCGTTCCTCGGCACCGGTTACGCGAAGATCGCCCTGCCCGGCGACTACGGCATCGCATGGCTGTTGAGCCGGCTGGTCGGCACCGCGCGGGCGCGCGAATACATGTTCACCGGCGCGCGGCTCGACATCGACCTCTGCGAGCGGGTCGGACTCGTCAACCGCGTCGTGCCCGACGACGCCTTGCGCGAGACCGCCTTCGCCATGGCGCGCGAGATGGCCGCGGGCCCGCGCATCGCCATCGCGCGGATAAAGGACAATCTCGATTTCGCCGGCCAGGCCGACTATTTCGCCGCCGCCGATCGCGAGGCCGAGGCGATGATCGCGACGGCGCAAACCGAGGATCACAAGGAAGCGGTGCGCGCCTTCGTCGAAAAGCGCGCGCCGGTGTTCGTGGGGCGGTGAGGCGCGGCGTCGTAGCCGCCCCCGCTTTCGATCCTTCTGCCGGACGCCGCGGGCTTGTCCGGAGAAAATCCCCGACGGCCTTCGAGGCCTCGCGGAGGGGAAGAAGTTTCAGCCGTGGTCTACCCGTGCAGAAACAAGAAAGTCACCGTGGCGCAATAACTCTCCCTTCTCCCCGCGAAGGCGGGGAGAAGGTGCCCGGAGGGCGGATGAGGGGCTTCGCCGTGTTGCAACGACATC
>CAMDVZ010000109.1 GCA_945878895.1 Caenispirillum bisanense
GATAGCTGGTCTCGCGGTCCGTCGGGCGGAAGTTGCTCATCGCGGGGCGCTCCTTCCCAAAGCCGTCCCACGATTCTATACGGACGCGATTCCCGTGGGAATCCCCGACCATCCCCCACGATGCTTTAAGTCCGACAGGCTGCTAGCGCGCAGGCGCTGCTGGCCGAAGCCGAGGCGGTGCTCGCGGCCGGCGGCGCCGAGCAGGGTTGGCAATGTGTGAAGGCGGCGTCGCGCGCCCTTCTGCATCACGCCGATCTCGGCGCGCTGGAAAGCGAAGCGCAGGCGCTGATCGCCACCGCCCAGGATACCGGCGTTGCGCTCAGCCCGTGGCGCGGCAAGGCGATCCTGGCGACCCTGCAGCCGCAGTTCGCGGCCGGCGCCAACCGGACCACCGCCGTGCTGGCGCCCCTGGTGATCGCGGCGCGCAAGACGCTCGACGACTCGCACGACAACAACTACCTGCGACTGACCGCGCTGCGCCGGCGGCTGAAATGGCTCGGTATCGCCAGCGCCGTCGCGTTGCTGGTCTGGCTGGCCGCCGCTCCGCTGTCGATCAAGGCGGGCACGATCGACGTCAGGAACCCCTTGGTCGAGAAGGTCGTGGGCACGCCGTGGATGTTCTGGCTGTCGGTGATGCTGGCCGGCGTGCTGGGCTCGCTGATCAGCGCCTTCACGACGGCCGTCGGTGCCGGCGACGCACGCACGAAGATCCCCCAGGAAATCAGCGCCGTCGCCATCACCATGGCCCGTCTGCTGCTGGCCGCGCTGTCGGCCATGGCGCTGACGGTCTTCGTGCTGTCGGGACTGCAAAGCGTGGTCAACGCCAGCTACGAGCTGATCCTCGCGCTCGCCATCGTCGCGGGCTTCTCCGACCGCATGCTGATGGCGGCGCTTGAGAAGGCGAAGTAATCGCGCGGCGTTGACGGCCGATGTCGGTCCGGCGATAACATAGCCATGCGCATGCGTTCGACCGCCCCGAAATCCAAACCGTTCCCCCCGGGGACCGGAGGCCGTCGGCTGCGCTGAACGCATCGCGCATCGACGATCGACAAGGCCCCGCCGGTTTGGACGGGGCCTTCGTTTTTTCATCCCGTCCTCTCCGGCCTTCACCGGAGAAGAGACGATGACCACGACCCGAACGACTTTCGGCGGCCTCTGGCTGCCGCTGATCACGCCCTTCCGCGACGGCGCGCTCGACGAGGCGTCGCTGCGCGGCCTGCTGCGCCACTACCGGACGCTGCCGGTCGACGGCTTCGTGCTCGCCGGCACGACCGGCGAAGCCATGACGCTCGACGAGGGGGAGACACACCGTCTGGTCGAGATCGCGGCCGAGGCGCTGGAGGGCGCGCGACCGATCGTGCTCGGTTTGTCGGGCAGCGATACACGCAAGATGGCGAAGACGCTGGACCATGTCGCGGCGTGGCCGGTCGATGGCTACCTGATCGCCACGCCCTGCTACACGCGGCCCTCGCAGGAGGGCATGCGGCTGCATTTCGAGGCGCTGGCCGATCATGGACCGCGCCCGATCCTCGTCTACAACATCCCCTATCGCACCGGCGTGAACATCGCCAACGACACGCTGCTGCGGCGGGCCGAGCGGCCCACCATCGCGGGCGTCAAGGATTGCTGCGCCAACGCCGGCCAGAGCTTCGATCTGGTTCGCGATCGGCCGGCAGGCTTCGCGGTACTGACCCGCGAGGACGCGTCGTTCCATGCGGCGCTGGCGCAGGGCGCAGACGGCGGCATCCTCGCGGCGGCGCATGTCGAAACCGGGCGCTACGCGGCGGTCGCGACGGCGATGGCGGCGGGCGACCACGCCGTCGCCCTCGCGATCTGGCGCGATCTGATCGATCTCGCGCGGCTGCTGTTCGCCGAGCCCAATCCCGCCGCCATCAAGCACTGGCTGTGGCTGGACGGCCTGATCGCCAGTCCCGAAGTGCGGCTGCCGATGACGCCGGCCAGTCCGGCGCTGGCGGCGCGGCTGGTGGCCGAACGGGCGTGTCGCCGGACGTTCGGGTAGCCGGAAAGGCCGCCACGCCCTATATTGAGGGCGCGCTCATTCTGGAAAGGAAACCGCCATGGCCGCCAACGCGACAATTCCGACCGCCAACCCCGGCGAACTGCGCGTCGTCATCCGCGAGAAAATGAGCAAGGCGACGGACGCCGACGACAGGACGGCGACGTCGGCGCGGCTGAAAAAGCTGTTCGAGGAGGTGACGGCGTCGAGTCCGCACAACACCAGCAATTTCAAGACCTGCGTCGTCACGTGGGTGGACAAGCCGGTCGATACGCTCGATCCCAAGGACATTCTGATCTACCTGGTGCGCACCATCGGCGACAGCTTGCTGCGGCAGGCCTATCCGGCGCTGGGCGCCCAGCTGGCGGCGTTGAGCGCGGCCGACCGCAAGCGGATCTGCGGCACCACCACCGCGGGCGTGAATCCGACCTACTCCGAGGTCTACTGGGACGCCGACTACAACCAGACCACCGCCCGCGTCGCCAACACGATGTTCCACGAGTGTCTGCACAACAAGCTCGACATGGGCCAGAGCATGCACGACCTGGCACCGATGGCCGGCGACATCGGCGGCTTCCTGCAGGGCGATTTACCATCCAAAGACGATCTCGCCCTGACGACAAAGGACAAGGAAACGATGGGCGGCTAGCTCGCCACCGACCGGCCGCAGAAGACCCGGATCTGATCGGCCTTCGACATCGTCCCGTCGGGGCGGGTGTCCCGCGATACCTTCCGATGCGACGCGGGCCGACGCGATAGGGGAAGAACCGACCGCCGCCGCGCCGGGCTGCCGGATGAAGCCAACCCGCCGCGGGCCGCGCCCGATCCGTCGCGATGCCCGCGCCCACGACATGGCCGGCGCCCGCGCGATGGCGTTGAAAGCCGCCCGCGCCGACGCTACGCACTGAACCGACCCACGTGACGTCGGCGGTACGCCGACGTCACCCGATCAAAGGATCCCGATCATGTTCTCCGACGTGAAAGCCTGCATCTTCGACGTGTTCGGTTCGGTGGCGGACTGGCGCGGCAGCGTCTCGCGCGATCTCGCGGGGTTCGCGAAAGAAAAGGGCATCGAGGGCGTCGACTGGCTGGTCTTCGCGGTGGAGTGGCGCAAGCTCTACCAGCCGGCGATGGAAGAGGTCCGCTCGGGTCGCCGCAGCTGGGAGATCCTCGACACGCTGCACCGCGAGAGCCTCTACAAGTTGCTCGACCGGTTCGGCGTGCGTGGCCTGTCGGGCGCCGACATCGAGCACATGAACAAGGCCTGGCACCGGCTCGATCCGTGGCCCGACGCCGTGCAGGGTCTGACCATGCTCAAGCGCCGCGTCGCCATCGCGCCCTGCTCCAACGGCAACGTGGCGCTGATGGTGAACATGGCCAAACGGGCCGGCCTGCCGTGGGACTGCATCCTGGGTGCCGAGACGGCGCGCGCCTACAAGCCGATGCCGCGCTGCTATCTGTCGGCGTGCGAGATGCTGGGCCTGCAGCCGCACGAAGTCATGATGTGCGCCGCCCACAACAACGATCTCGCGCACGCGAAAAAGCAGGGCCTGCGCACCGCGTTCTTCCCGCGCCCGACCGAGCATGGGCCCGGCCAGACCACCGATCTCGCGGCCGATCCGGCGGCGGTCGATCTGCCGGCGGCGGATATTATCGATCTGGCCCGCGAGCTGGGGTGTTGAGGGACGCGCCCGGCATGTGCCGCTTGCCCGGCTGACCTCGCCGACCTCGATTGCGATGTCGCGTGGCTTCCAGGGCAATCGGGTGAAGGACGGCCGGGCTTATATATTTGTCGCGCGAGCGGTCCGTGCGTGACAGGTCGACCCGCCCGACCCAACACGCCGGCCTCATGCTGAGGAGCGCCGTCTTCGGCGCGTCTCGAAGCATCGCGACGCACCATGCCGGGCAGCGCCGGGTCCCCCGCCACCCACGTCTCCTCCGTCTCGCGCGCGCCCTTCGAGACGCGCCGAAGACGGCGCTCCTCAGGGTGAGGAAATGTGGTGGGGTGAAGCGTACGACAAGGCAAGGCGTACGGTGGAGCAAGACGTCGGATGCTCTCGACAGGCAGCGCCAATCCCGCGGCGAGCGTGAAAGCCTCGATGCGCCGCCGGGAGTGTCGAAGCTGGCTCCCGGAAGCGGCGCGCTCCCGGAAGATGCGATATCCGCGAGGTTCCCTTCGAACGCAGCACCAGATCCGGTGCCTCTCGTGGGTTCACCCGACCGCCCCGCTCCCCGCGTTGCGTTCCGATGGTGCGGCGCCTATGTTGCGCACGCCCGTATTTCCAGTCCCCACAGCGTCCTTTCCGGAGCCTCTCGCCATGGCCGCCAAGCATCCCAACAGCTTCAAATCGCGCAAATCCCTGAAGGTCGGGACGAAGAGCTACACCTACTTCAGCCTGGCGGCGGCCGAGAAGGCGTTGGGCGACATCTCGCGCCTGCCCTACTCGCTGAAGGTTTTGATGGAAAACCTGCTGCGGCACGAGGACGGCACGACGGTCACGAAGGCCGACATCGCGGCCATGCATGGCTGGCTGAAAGCCCGCAAGTCGACCCACGAGGTCAATTTCCGCCCGGCCCGCGTGCTGATGCAGGATTTCACCGGCGTGCCCGCGGTGGTCGATCTGGCCGCCATGCGCGACGGCATGGTGAAGCTCGGCGGCGATCCCAAGAAGATCAACCCGCTGGTGCCGGTCGATCTGGTGATCGACCATTCCGTCATCGTCGACAATTTCGGCAACAACCGGGCGTTCGGCCAGAACGTGAAGCTGGAATACGAGCGCAACGGCGAGCGCTATAAGTTCCTGCGCTGGGGCCAGCAATCGTTCGACAATTTCCGCGTCGTGCCGCCGGGCACCGGCATTTGCCACCAGGTCAATCTGGAATACCTGTCGCAGGTGGTCTGGACGCGCAAGGAAGGCAAGGAGACGATTGCCTATCCCGACACGCTGTTCGGCACCGACAGCCACACCACGATGGTCAACGGTCTCGCGGTGCTGGGCTGGGGCGTCGGCGGCATCGAGGCCGAGGCCGCCATGCTCGGCCAGCCGCAGCCAATGGTGATCCCGGACGTCGTGGGGTTCAAGCTGACCGGCAAGCTGCCCGAAGGCGCCACCGCCACCGATCTGGTGCTGACCGTCACCCAGATGCTGCGCGCCAAGGGCGTGGTGAACAAGTTCGTGGAATTCTACGGCCCCGGCCTCGACGAGATGCCGCTCGCCAACCGCGCCACCATCGCCAACATGGCACCCGAGTACGGCGCCACCTGCGGCTTCTTCCCGATCGACGAGGAGACCATCCGCTTCCTCAAGACCACCAACCGCGGCAGCGTCGCCAAGCTGGTCGAGGCCTACGCGAAAAAACAGGGCCTGTGGCGCGACGCCAAGTCGCCCGACCCGGTGTTCACCGACACGCTGGCGCTCGACCTCGCCGACGTCGAACCGAGCCTGGCCGGCCCCAAGCGACCGCAAGACCGGGTGCCGCTGTCTGATGCCGCCCAACAGTTCGCCGCCAACATGGAGAAGGAGTTCGGCCGCAAAGACGATGGCAAGCGCATCGCCTGTCCGGGCGCGGACTACGATCTCGGTCATGGCGACGTGGTGATCGCGGCCATCACGTCCTGCACCAACACCTCCAACCCCTACGTGATGCTGGGTGCCGGCCTGGTGGCGCGCAACGCCGCGAAGTTCGGGCTCAAGGTCAAGCCGTGGGTCAAGACCTCGCTGGCGCCGGGCTCGCAGGTCGTGACCGAGTATCTGGAGGCCGCGGGCCTGCAGAAGGAACTCAACAAGGTCGGCTTCAACCTGGTCGGCTACGGCTGCACCACCTGCATCGGCAACTCCGGCCCGCTGCCCGATCCGGTGACCGCCGCCATCGCCAAGGGTGACCTGGTCGTCTCCTCCGTCCTCTCCGGCAACCGCAACTTCGAGGGCCGCGTCAATCCGCTGACGCGCGCCAACTACCTCGCCTCGCCGATGCTGGTCGTCGTATACGCGCTGGCGGGCTCGATGAAGATCGACATCACGAAGGATCCGATCGGCCACGACAAGAAGGGCAAGCCGGTCTACCTCAAGGACATCTGGCCCTCGAACATGGAAGTCCAGAAGACGGTCGACAAGTTCGTCACCGCAAAGGCCTTCAAGTCGCGCTACGCCGACGTCTTCAAGGGCGACAAGTACTGGCAGTCGATCAAGATCAAGCCGACCATGACCTACAAATGGGACGACAAGTCGACCTACGTGCAGAACCCGCCCTACTTCGAAGGCATGACCGCGAAGCCCGCGGCGCTGTCGGACATCGTGGGCGCCCGCCCGATCGGCCTGTTCGCGGACTCCATCACCACCGACCACATCTCGCCCGCCGGCTCGATCAAGAAGGACAGCCCGGCCGGCGAGTATCTGGGCGCCAACGGCGTCGAGGCCAAGGACTTCAACCAGTACGGCACGCGGCGCGGCAACCACGAGGTGATGATGCGCGGCACCTTCGCCAACATCCGCCTCAAGAACGAGATGGTGCCGGGCATCGAGGGCGGCTTCAGCAAGCACCACCAATCCGACGAGGCGCTGCCGCTCTACGACGTGGCGATGCGCTATAAGAAAGAGAACGTCCCGCAGATCGTGGTCGCGGGCAAAGAGTACGGCACCGGCAGCTCGCGCGACTGGGCGGCCAAGGGCGTCAATCTGCTGGGCGTCAAGGTGGTGATCTCCGAGACCTTCGAGCGCATCCATCGCTCCAACCTGGTGGGCATGGGCGTGCTGCCGCTGCAGTTCAAGGAAGGCATGACGCGCAAGTCGCTGAAGCTCGACGGCAGCGAGACCTTCGACGTCGGCGGCATCGCGAGTGGCCTGAAGCCGCGCATGGACATCCCCGTGAAGATCACGCGCCGCGACGGCTCGACCGAGAACATCGTCGCGGCCTGCCGCATCGATACCGCCGAGGAGATCGGTTACTTCGAGAACGGCGGCGTCTTGCAGTACGTGCTGCGCAACCTCGCCGGCGGCAAGAAAGCGGCGTAACGCCGGGCCTCGATCTTGCGCAACGCGGGGCGGTCGAAGGACCGCCCCGTTTCGTTCCGGGTCGCCGCTACGACGATGCCGGCTCGTCCAGCGCGCGCCCGATGGCGGTTTCCAGCGACGCCGCGCCGGGCTTCGTCATCGCCGAGAACCAGTCGACCAGGCGGCCGTCGCGACCGATCAGGAGCTTGTGGAAGTTCCAGTTCGGCGCGCCCGACGGGCCGGTCTGGCCGGCGGCCCAGCGATAGAGCGGATGGGCGTTGGGACCCGAGACGACCTGCTTGCCGGCGAGCGGGAAGGTGATGTCGAAACGCGTCTCGCAGAAGCGGGCGATGGCGTCGTCGCCGTCCGGCTCCTGGCCGCCGAAATCGTTCGAGGGCACGCCGAGCAGGATCAGGCCACGATCCCGGTGGCGCCGCCACGACGCTTCGAGGCCGCGATACTGGCCGGTGAAGCCACACCGCGACGCGGTGTTGACCAGCAGCACCACCTTGCCGCGATAGCCGGCGGTCGGCAGCTTCCCGCCGCCGATGGCGTCGAGCGACAGCGACGTCCAGTCGACCGGTTGCCGTCCGGCCCGCGCCGCCACGCCGCCGACGGACGCGGCGAGGCCACCCACCATCGAGAAAAGCACCATCCGCGCGACCGTCATCGTTCCGGAACTCCATCGATTCGGCGTGGGCGGCACTTTCGTCCGGCGCTCCGCGGTCGATACCATGCCCGCGACCTCGCCGCGCGATTCCCGTGCCCCTGCCGCGCGACCGGGCTGGACAGCGGCCGCGCCGCCCATCACGCTCCCGGGCAACGAGTGGAAGACCCGCACCGGAAACGGATCCCAAGGGAGGGAACGACATGACGAGGGAAATCACGCGCCGCGACACGTTGCGGACACTCGCGGCGGCAAGCGCCGCGGCGACCCTGGCGACGCCATTCGGCGCGGCCGCCCAGGAACCGCTCGACACCCTGAAAATCCTCGTCGGCTTTCCGGCCGGCGGCACCGCCGACGTCACGGCCCGCTGGCTGATCGACAAGCTGGCGCCGGGTTATGCCGCCAAGGCCATCGTCGACAACAAGCCGGGCGCCGCGGGCCGCATCGCCATCGACCTGCTGATCGCCTCGCCGCCCGACGGCAAGACGATGATCGTGACGCCGGCCTCGACGCTCACCTACTACCCGCACGTCTATCGCAAGCTGTCCTACGATCCGATGACCCAGCTGACGCCGGTGTCTGTGGCGAGCACTTTCGTGCACGGCTTCGCGGTCGGTCCGATGGTGCCGCCCGAGGTCAAGAACCTCGCCGACTACGCCAAGTGGGCCAAGGCCAATCCCGGCAAGTCGAGCGCCGGCAATCCGGGCGAAGGTTCGCTGCCGCACTTCCTGACGATGGTGCTGGCGCGCGCGCTCGACGCGCCGATCCAGGCCGTGCCGTATCGCGGCGGCGCGCCGGGACTGGCCGACATGACGGCGGGCCAGGTCGCCGCGCTCATGCTGCCCGACGGTGCCTTTTCGCCCTTCGCGAAGGACGGCAAAGCGCGCGTGCTGGCGACCAGCGGCACGAAGCGCTCGCAATTCTTCCCCGACGTGGCGACCTTCGCCGAGCAGGGTGTCAAGGACATCGTGGTGACGGAGTGGTTCGGCATGTTCATGCCGCCCGCGACGCCCGCCCCGATCGTCGAGCGGGCGGCCCTGGCACTGCGCAAGGCGCTCTCGACGCCCGATGTCGCGGAAGCTTTCGCCAAGGCCGGCATGCTGCCGACCCCGACCACGCCGGCCGAACTGGCGGGCCTGGTCAAGGCCGAGACCGCCTACTGGGCGCCGATCATCAAGGCGACCGGCTTCAAACCCCTCGAATAGCGCCAAGGGGGCGGGAGAAGCGCGATGACCACGGTCAGCCGCCAGTGGGTTCTGAAGGCCCGGCCGACCGGCATGGTCGGGCCGGAGCATTTCGAGTTGCGCGAGGAAACCCTGCCCGAACCGGGCGACGGCGAGTTGCTGGTGCGCACCCTGCTGCTGTCGCTCGATCCCGCCAACCGCGCCTGGATGGCGCCGACGCCGACCTACAAGGCGCCGGTGATGCCGGGCGACGTCATGCATGGCTTCGCGCTGGGCGAAGTCGTGCGATCGAATGCTGCCGGCTTCGCGCCCGGCGACCTGGTCGACGGCATGATCGGCTGGCGGAATCATGCCGTCGTGCCGGCCGCCGACATGGTCAGGCGCGACCGCCGCCATCGCCCCGAGCACCTGATGGGCGTGCTCGGCGTCACTGGTCTGACCGCGTATTTCGGCCTGCTCGACATCGGCCAGCCCAAGTCCGGCGAAACGGTGCTGGTGTCGGCGGCGGCGGGTGCCGTTGGCTCCATCGTCGGCCAGATCGCGAAGCTCAAGGGTTGTCGGGTCGTCGGCACCGCCGGCGGGTCGGAGAAATGCGCCTGGCTGACGCGCGAGATGGGGTTCGACGCCGCCGTCGACTACAAGGCGGGCAATGTCAGGCGCGCGCTGCGCGAGGCGTGTCCGGACGGTGTCGACGTCTATTTCGACAATGCCGGCGGCGAGGTGCTGAACGTCGCGCTGTTCCTGATGAACACGCGCGGCCGCATCGTGTGCTGCGGCAACGTCTCGCAATACAACGCCGAGACGATCGCGCCGGGCCCTGCGGCCGTGCCGGGCTTGCTCGTGGTCAAGCGGCTGCGGATGGAAGGCTTCATCGTGCTCGATTACGAGGACCGCAGGGCCGAGGCCGAAGCAGTGCTGGCGGGTTGGCTCGCCGACGGCAGCCTGAAATCGGCCGAGGATATCGTCGAGGGCCTCGACCAGGCGCCGGCCGCCCTCGCCGGACTGTTCGCCGGCCGCAACCGCGGCAAGCTGCTGATCCGGGTCGCCTGAGCCCGCCATCCACCGCTGGCTGGAATCCGTGAATTGACGTGGACTCTCCGGAATGATTCACTGCACGCGCGTCATTTCCCGACGCGCACCGGGAGTTCCGGTGACGGCCAACCGCATTCTTGTTCTCGCGCGCATCGGTTTCGTCGCGCATTGCCACCAGTCGACCCACCGCGTCGGCCCGCTTCCGTTTGTCCTCGTCGAGTCCGGACTTCATCGTGCCCGGTAGCGTCGTGCCGCCGGCGGCGCGCCGCGTCGCCTTCATGGGCGCCACCATCGAGGTGGCCGATCTCGACGCTTCCGTCGACTTTCATCGCAACTGGCTGCCATTGCTCGGCTTCCAGCGGATCGGTGCAGACGTCGACCAGGTGCTGTGGGCGCGCCGCTACGACCATCTGATGATGCGACAGGCCGCCGGCGCGGAGTCGGCGGCCGGCGTGATCCTGACCCTAGGTGCGGATTCGCGCGCCGACATCGACCGCGTCCATGCCCGTCTGGTCGAGCTCGGCGCCACCAGCCTGCAGGCGCCGACGGAGAAGCCCTACTTCGCGCCCGGCTACTACACGGCCACCATCCGCACGCCCGACGGGCTGCGCTTCGAAATCGTGCATCGCTGGACCGACCTGCCCGAGATCGAAGGGGCGGAGAAAGTGCGGGTGCCCGGCCGCGACATCATGATGGGTGGCTACCTGTTCAAGCCCGAGGCCGGCAATCCGCCGCATCCCGCCCTGATCGTCCTGCACGGCTTTGGCCGCAACGCCTGGACCGATCGCCATCTCGCCGAACTGGCGGCGGCGTCGGGCTACAAGGTGCTCCTGCTGTCGCTGCGCGGCTGGCTGGGGTCGGAGGGCGAGAACGACCAGGGCCTGCGCCAGCCCGACGACGTGATCGCCGCCATCGACTGGCTGCGCCGCCTGCCCTCGGTCGACCCCGGTCGCATTGGTCTCATCGGTGCCTCGATGGGCGGCCAGGTGGCGCTGCTGGCGGCGGCCCAGCGTCCCGCCATCCGCTGCGTCGCCGCCCTCTTCCCGCCCTCGGACATCGAAGCCTGGTACCACGAAAATCCCTTCGTGCAGCCCTATCTCGACGATCTGTGCGGTGTCGAGGGACTGGCGGCGCGCTCGCCGATCAACCGCGCCAACGAGATCTCCGTGCCTGTCCTGATGATGCACGGCGACAAGGACGAGAACGTGCCGCTCGACCAGAGCCTGCGCATGACCGAGACCCTGCGTAGCGCCGGCAAGGACGCCGAACTGCTGATCGTCTCGGGGGCCAGCCACTTCTTCTCGATGCGCGAAAGCACCATCGCGCGGCAGCGGCTGTTCGCGTTTTTGCGCGCGCATCTGGGACGGCATTGAGGGGGGCGAGGCGTTACGACCGGGCGATGATGTCCGCGCGCGGGTAGTCGTCGCGCCGCTCTTTGTAGAGGATCACATATCCGGGAAGCGCCGTCGCCTGCCAGCCGGGCGGCAAGTGGCCGACGACGTGCGTGATCAATGTGCGAGCCGTAGCCGCAGGCGGCGGGGCCGGCAGTATCGTGTCCAGCAGATCGGCGTGGGCCGTCTTCGACTTGGCCGATCTCGTCTGGAAGCGGAACGTGTAGGGCAAAGCGTCCTTGAGGCTCGTCAAAACGGAGGCCGCCGGCGCGCTCGTCGTCAAGGGCAAGTCGATCGGCCGGTCGATGTCGATTGGATGGAGCGCGTCGAAGTGATCGTCTTTCACCGTCGAGGTATCGCGTTCGCGGCCGGGATCGTTCGAGCCGAAGCCGCTGCCCGACCACGCGACTTTACTGACACCGCCTGCACGCTTGATCAGTGCCGATTCGAGGTCGACGGCCGTGAAGACGAAAATGCGCATCGCCTTGAACCACACGCGCGTCGGGTCCAGTCCCTTGCGATGCTCGATTTTCCCGGCGTGCCGCGCCAGCCGTCGCCGCAAGCCGGCCTCGCTGTCGGTCTTGCCGATATAGACGAGCGTTTCGTCGAGGAAGAGCTGGTAGACGCCTTGTTCGTCGGGGATCGCCGACGCGGCCGACCACGACAGTCGGGCCGGCAGCATTGCGGCCAGTTTTTCGAGGAGTCCTTCGAGCAACGCTGCGGGCAGGTCGAATTCGTACGCGGCGTAGCCGGGAACCGCGCCGGTCGACCCCTCGCTCACGCGGCGTCGTCCATCCGCGCCCGCACGCTGCGGGCCACGACCTCGCCCAGCGTCACGGGCACGGCGTTGCCGAGCTGGCGCATGATCTCGGTCCACGAACCGTGGAAGCGGAAATCGTCGGGGAAGGTCTGCAGGCGTGCGCTCTCGCGGACGCTGAAGTAAGGACAGCCGCCAAGATAAGTGAATCTGCCTGACGGTTGGGCTGCGGCGGAGTGACTCGGGCGGACCGGCTTCCGTGACCCGGAGTACTGCCTTAACAGCGAGGGCATGATCGACAGACAGGGCATCTCGCTTCGCTGGGCCGC
>CAMDVZ010000110.1 GCA_945878895.1 Caenispirillum bisanense
CCGGTTCCGCCGCCTGAAGGTGCGCACCAACGCCGAGACGCCGCTGGATGCCGCGCAGGCCCGCAAGTTCGGCGCCGAGGGCATCGGTCTCTGCCGGACCGAGCACATGTTTTTCGAGGGCGACCGCATCGTGGCGATGCGCCAGATGATCCTCGCCGACGACGAGAAGGGCAGGCGTACCGCATTGGCGCGGATTCAGCCAATGCAGCGCGCCGACTTCGCGGCGCTGTTCGGGATCATGGCCGGCCTGCCCGTCACGATCCGCCTGCTCGACCCGCCGCTGCACGAGTTCCTGCCGCGCACCGAGGCCGAGATGGCGGAAGTGGCGACCGAGCTGAAGGTCGCGGTGTCGGAGATCGAGGCGCGCGCCGCCAAGTTGCACGAATTCAATCCGATGCTGGGCCATCGCGGCGTGCGGCTGGGGATATCCTATCCGGAAATCTACGAGATGCAGGCTCGGGCCATCTTCGAGGCGGTGGTCGACGTGCATGTCCGGCACGGCAAGACGGTCGAGGCGGAGATCATGATTCCGCTGGTCGCCACCCGCAAGGAATTCGACCTGATGAAGGACGTGGTCGATGCCGTCGCGCGCGAGGTGAGCCAGCTGTCGGGCGTGACGTTCGACTACAAGGTCGGCACCATGATCGAGTTGCCGCGCGCGGCCCTGCGTGCCGGCGACATCGCCGCCACCGCCGAGTTCTTCAGCTTCGGCACCAACGACCTGACGCAGACCACCTTCGGCCTGTCGCGCGACGATTCCGCGTCGTTCCTCGACCGTTACCAGAAGCGCGGCATTTTCGAGCAGGACCCTTTCGCGACGCTCGACATCGAGGGGGTGGGCGAACTGATTCGCATCGGCTGCGAACGCGGCCGCGCGACGCGGCCCGACATCAAGCTCGGCATCTGCGGCGAACACGGCGGGGACCCAGCCTCGGTGTTCTTCTGCCACGAGGTCGGCCTCGACTACGTGTCGTGCTCGCCCTACCGGGTGCCGATCGCCCGTCTGGCGGCGGCCCAGGCGGCGCTCGGCGTGACGCTGAAGACCGACTGATAGCGCGGTCGGGCGAGCGCATGTCGGGAGGGACCGACCAGACGCGACCAGCGTCGCTGGCAGCACTCGCGTCGGGCGGGAAACCGGCGCTGGCGGCGATCCTCGCCCGGCTCGAACGCGAGCCCGACGCGCCCGATGTGCGTCGACTGCTCGACGAAGCCTATGCCGCGCCGCGCGCGCATGTCGTCGGCGTCACCGGTCCGCCCGGCGTGGGGAAGTCGACGCTGCTGTCGGCGCTGATCGCGGCGTGGCGCGCGAGTGGCCGAACCGCCGGGGTGATCGCGGTCGATCCCTCGTCGCGCCGCACCGGCGGCGCCTTGCTCGGCGACCGCGCGCGCCTCGCCACCAATCCGTCCGACCAGGGCGTGTTCGTACGCTCGATGGCGGCGCGCGACCGACTCGGCGGCCTCGCCGAATTGACATTGGGCGCCATGGTGGTCATGCGGGCGCTGTTCGACGTCGTGCTGGTGGAAACCGTCGGTGTCGGCCAGTCCGAGACCGACGTGGCGTCGATCGCCGACACTGTCGTCTTCTGTGTCCAGCCCGGATCGGGCGATTCGCTGCAGTTCATGAAAGCAGGCATCGTCGAGATCCCGCACCTGGTGGTAGTCACCAAGGCCGATCTCGGTGCCGTCGCCGAGCGCGCGAAAGTCGACGTGGCAGGCGCGCTGACCCTGGCCGAGACGGCCGACGACTGGGCGCCCCGCGTGCTGCTGGTTTCCGCCCATTTGCCAGAGAGCATCGCGCCGCTGGTCGCCGCTCTTGACGAGCACCTCGTTCACGTCCGCGCGGAAGGACGGCTGGCGCGCGCGCGTCGAACCCAGGCGTCGGCCTGGGTCCTCGACGCGGTGCGCGAGCGTTTTGGCCGCGACGGATTGCGGCGCGCGCCCGACCTCGCGTTGAAGCCAGGCGAGTCGCCGTTCTCGCGCATCGCCGAACTCGCCGGCCGCCTCGCGCGATAGGCGCGAGGCGTCGTCGGTCAGACGATCTTTCGGCTGCGCAAATCGGCGATGGCCGCGTCGTCGAAGCCGACCTCGCGCAGCAAGGGATCGGTGTGCTCTCCCACCTCGGGTGCGGTGGATCGCAGTTCGTGCGGCGTGCGGCTCATCGTCAGCGGCTGGTTCACCAGACCGATTTCGCCCAGCTTTGGATGCTGCATGGGCACCGCCATGCCGAGATGTTTGACCTGCTCGTCGGCGAACACCTGGTCCATCGAATAGATGTGGCCGCAGGGCACGCCGGCTTTCTCGTGCGCGTCGACCCAATGGACGCTGGTGTTGGTCCGCATGATCTCGTTGATCTGCCGGTTCATCTCGACCCGGTTCTTCGAGCGGTCGGCGGGCCTCGCGAATCGCGGATCGGTCTTCCAGTCCTCGCGTTTCATCAGGCCGCAGAAGCGGTCCCAGATCGGGCCGGGCGAGGTCGCGATGTTGATGTGGCCGTCCGAGGTCTCGAACACCCCGGTGGGAATGCCCGTCGGGTGGTCGTTGCCGGCCTGCGGCGGGACCTGCTTGTCCATCGTCCAGCGCGCGGCCTGGAAGTCGCACAGCGCGATCAGCGCCTGCATCAGCGAGGTGTGGACCCACTGGCCCTGGCCGGAAACCTCGCGTTCCAGCAACGCCGCCAGGATGCCGAAGGAGAGGTAGATGCCCGACCCCGAATCGGCGATGGCGATGCCGGCCCGTACCGGTCCCTGGCCCGGCAGGCCGGTGACCGACATCAGCCCGCTGAGGCCCTGGGCGATCTGGTCGTAGCCGGGACGGACCGCATAGGGTCCGGTCTGGCCGAAGCCGGAAATGCTGCCGAGCACGATGCGCGGGTTGATGGCCTTGAGCGTTTCGTAGTCGAGGCCGAGACGGTTTTTCACGTCGGCTCGGTAATTCTCGACCACCACGTCGGCGGTCTTCACCAGCCGGTAGAACACGTCGCGACCCTCGGGACTCTTGAGGTCGATGGTGATCGAGCGCTTGTTGCGCTGGAGATTCTGGAAATCGCTGCCGTGACGGCCGCCGCCGAGAATGTCGGCACCACCGGCTTCCTCGACCTTGATCACGTCGGCGCCCCAGTCGGCGAGCTGGCGCACCGCGGTGGGACCCGCCCGCGCGCGCGTCAGGTCGAGCACGCGGAAGCGCGCCAGCGGGCCTTTGCGGTGAATGTCGCCACTCGTCATGTGCTGTCTCCCCGATATCGGTGACCAAGACGTAGCACCTCCTGCGGCGACGCGGAAAGCGTCGGCTCTCGTGCGGTGACGGCGGCTGTCATGCGTGCCAGGCTGCCGTCCATCCAAGGAGCGCGTCATGTCTCATCCGGTCGATCCATCCTGTGTCTTCTGCAAGATCGTGGCAGGCCAAATTCCCTGCTTCCGTCTGTTCGAGGACGACGCGACGATCGCTTTCATGGACATCAACCCCGCGAGCCAGGGCCATGCGCTCGTCGTCGCGAAAGGTCACTGGCCTACCATCTTCGACATCCCCGGCGAGATCGTCGGGCGGGTCGCGGCGACCGCCCAACGCGTCGCCAACGCCGAGCGGATGGCGTTGTCGCCAGACGGCGTGAACCTGATCCAGGCCAATGGGCCAGGCGCGGCGCAGAGCGTGCCGCATTTCCACATCCACGTCTTGCCACGCTGGACCGGCGATGGGCTCGCCATCAACTGGAATCCGGTTCCTGGAGACATGGCGGCGATCAAGGCCGTGTACGAGCGCCTGGTACGGCACATGTGAGGACGGCCAAGACCAGGGCAGTCGGGTGAACGCCGCTCCGGTCATGGAGCAGTCGTCGCGTGGACGGAAACCTCGCCGATGTCGCATCGTCCGGGAGCGCGCCACTCCAGTGGCGCTCATGGCGAAATTCCACGACAGCCGCACCGAGGCAAAGATTGCGCCGCTGGAGTGGCGCGGCCCCGATTTTACCAATTCGGCCAGGTTTTTGCCGGTTCGAAACCGCTCCAACGTCTAGGATCGGCGTCCACCCGATTGCCCTGACGGCCAAGACGCTCGACGGATCGAGCCGGCACTTGATATGGTCGCCGTCAAGGTGCCGTCAGGGCGTTACTCCGGGGAGAACCACGACATGATCAAGCGGCACGCGCTCGCAGCGGCATGCATCGCGATGGCGACGGGCTTCGGCGGCATCGCGAACGCCCAGGGCAAGCTGAACTTCTACTGCACGGCGCAGGAGGAGTGGTGCAAGATCATGGCCGACGAGTTCGGCAAGCGCACCGGCGTCGATGTCGCCTTCACCCGCAGCGGCACGGGCGAGACCTACGCCCGCCTGAAGGCCGAAAAAGAGAATCCCAAGGGCGACATCTGGTGGGGCGGCACCGGCGACCCGCATCTGCAGGCGGCCGAGGAGAAGCTGACGGCGAAGTACGAATCGCCCTTGTTGAAGGCGCTGCGTCCCTGGGCGCAGGACCAGTGGAAGCGGTCGGACGGCCGCACGGTCGGCATCTACATGGGGGCCATCGGCTTCGTCTACAACAAGGAGGTCGCGGCGAAGAAGGGCGTCAAGCCGCCGGCCTGCTGGGCCGATCTGCTCAAGCCCGAATTCAAGGGCGAGATCCAGATGTCCAACCCGCACTCCTCGGGCACCGCCTACACGCTGATCGCGACGCTGGTGCAGTTGTGGGGCGAGGACAAGGCGTTCGACTACCTCAAGCGCCTGCACGAGAACATCAACCAGTACACCAAGCAGGGTCCGATGCCCGGCCAGGCCGCGGCGCGCGGCGAGACGATGATCGCACTGACGTTCCTGCACGACGGCGCCACCAGCAAGGAGCGCGGCTTCGCCGTCGAGATGGTGGCGCCGTGCGAGGGCACCGGCTACGAGATCGGCTCGATGTCGATCGTCGATGGCGCCCGCAACATGGCCAACGCGAAGAGGTTCTACGATTTTGCGCTCGACGCCGACGTCCAGCGCCTGGCCGACAAGGGCGGCGCCAAGCAGCAGATGTCGCATGCCGCCGTCGAGTCGATGCGCAACGCGCCCGACCTCTCGAAGGTCAAGCTGCTCGACTACGACTTCAAGAAATATGGCTCCTCGGCCGAGCGTCGCCGCCTGCTGGCGCGTTGGGATGCCGAGCTGAAAGTCGGGGCGCCGCGCTAGACGCCGGCATCGGGGTCCCTCGACCACATGTCGCGCACGGCCCGGTATTGGCTGGCGGCGGGCTGGATCGCGATCCTCCTGCTGCCGTGGTACGCGCTGGAAGACGGGCTGTTCGCGTTCGGCTGGCTGGCTCAGGCCTGGAGCGAGGACGCGGCGCCGCTGGCGGTCCAGGCGTCGCGCCATGGCCGCGCGTGGCTGTGGCCGATCCTCGCCATTCTCGCCGTTCCACTCCTCGTCTGGCGTCGTCCGAAAGGCGACATGCTCGGAACCGGGGTCCTGATCGGCGTCGGTGCCGCCGGCATCGCCTGGATGCTGCTGCAGGGTTTCGCGATCGGCCTGCGCGGCTGGTCGTGGCCCTGGCTGCCGGCACTGGCGGGCGATCTGGAGAGCCGTCAGATCGGCATGGGCTGGGGCGCGTTGCTGGCGGGCGCGTCGTTCCTGTTCCTGTTCACGGAGGGGCTGGCCGCGCGCGGCGCCTTGCGCGGCGACACGTTCATCCTCGGTGTCGTGGCGCTGGTGGTGGCGACGACGGCGCTGTTCGTGTTCTACCCCGTGGCGCTGGTGCTGGTCGGCGGCGGCAAGACCGACGACGGCTATTCGATGATCGCGTTCGGCGAGCGCCTTGTGTCCTCCGACATCTGGAGCCTGGGGTGCGTGGCCGGCGCGCGCTGCGGCACCTTCTGGAAGACGTTGCTTCTGGCGCTGGTGGTGGCGACGACGACGACCGTGCTGGGCACCGCCTTCGCGTTGCTGGCGGCCCGCATGTCGTTCCGGTTCCAGCGGCTGTTGCGGCTGTTCGCGCTGCTGCCGATCATCACGCCGCCCTTCGTGGTCGGCCTCGCCGTCATCCTGCTGGTCGGGCGCACCGGCGCGGTGACGACGTTTCTCGACTGGGCCTTCGGTATCCCCCCGACGCGCTGGATCTATGGCTTCTCCGGCATGGCGTTCGCCCAGACGCTGTCCTTCACCCCGATCGCGTTCCTGATCATGGTCGGCGTCGTGCAGGGAATCAGCCCGAGCATGGAGGAGGCCGCCCAGACGCTGCGCGCCTCGCCCGCGCGCGTGTTCTCGACCGTGACCTTGCCGTTGATGCGGCCGGGACTCGCCAACGCGTTCCTGATCGGGATGCTCGAAAGCTTCGCCGATTTCGGCAACCCCATCGTGCTGGCCGGCAACTACGACGTGCTCTCGATCCAGATCTACTTCGCCCTGGTGGGCTCGCAGAACGACCCCGGCCGGGCCGCGGCGCTGGCGATCGTGTTGTTGGCGATGGCGCTGGCGGTGTTCGTGGCGCAGGCGGCGTGGCTGGGCAACCGGTCCTACACGACCGTCGCGGGCAAGGGTGATTCCGGCCTGCACGCGTCGTTGCCGCGCGCGGTGCGCGCCGGAATCTACTGGACGACGCTGCCGTGGGTGGCACTGACGGCCGTCATCTACGGCACCGTGATCTTCGGCGGCTTCGTTGCCAATGTCGGGCGCGACCATTCCTTCACGCTGGGCCATTTCGTGGAGATGTTCGGCGTGTCTTCGGGGCCCGGTGGCCTGGTCTGGAGCGGCGGGGCGTGGAAATCGTTCTTCACGACGATGGAGACGGCCCTGATCGCCGCACCCCTGACCGCCGTTTTCGGCCTGCTGATCGCCTACGTGCTGGTGCGCCAGCGCTTTGCCGGCAAGGGCGCGTTCGAGTTCGTGACGATGCTCAGTTTCGCCATTCCCGGCACCGTGATCGGCCTGAGTTACGTGATGGCCTTCAACACGCCGCCCGTCGAGATCACCGGCACGACGATCATCCTGATCGTCTGCTTCGTGTTCCGCGACATGCCCGTGGGCATCCGGGCCGGCGTCGCCGCGCTCAGCCAGATCGATCCGAGCCTCGACGAGAGTTCGCTGACCTTGCGGCATGGCGGCTTCGCCACGCTCAGACGCGTGATCATACCGTTGATCCGCCCCGCCATCGTGGCCGCGCTGGTATTCGGCCTCGTGCGCGCGATGACGTCGCTGAGCGCCGTCGTGTTCATCGCCACCACGCGACACAATCTCGCCACTAACTACATCGTCGGCCGGCTCGAATTCGCCGACTATGGTGGCGCCATCGCCTATTCGGCGGTGCTGATCGCCGTCATGGCACTGATGATCGTGGGCATCCAGCTGCTGGTCGGCGAGCGCCGTCTCGGCCGCCGCGTCGCGGCCGCCTAGGTGCGGGAAAGCAATCATGAAGAAAGCCGCCGCCGTCGCGTTCGAGTCCGTCAGCCGCCGCTTCGGCAACGTGCTGGCCGTCGATGCCGTCACGTTCCGCGTCGAGCCCGGCACGCTCTGCACGCTGCTCGGCCCCTCGGGCTGCGGCAAGACGACGACCTTGCGCATGATCGCGGGCCTGGAGTTGCCCAGCGCCGGCCGCATCCTGATCGGCGATCGCGACGTCTCGCGCCTGTCGGCGGCCGAACGCGACGTGACGATGGTTTTCCAGTCCTACGCGCTCTTTCCGCACATGAACGTGATCGAGAACGTCGGCTATGGGTTGGCGGTCGGCAATCTCTCGCGCGAAGAGCAGCGCGCGAGGGCCGAGGAGGGGCTGCGCAAGGTCGGGCTCGCCGGCTACGGCACGCGCAAGCCGAGCGAGCTGTCCGGCGGCCAGCAGCAGCGCGTCGCGGTGGCGCGCGCGATGGTGCTGGAACCGCAGGTGTTGCTGTTCGACGAACCGCTCAGCAACCTCGACGCCAAGCTGCGCCGCAGCATGCGGGCCGACATCCGGGCCTTGCAGCGCGAGCACGAGATCACGGCGGTCTACGTGACGCACGACCAGGAGGAGGCGCTGGCGGTCTCCGACAAGGTCGTGGTGATGCGCGAGGGTCGGATCGCCCAGGAGGGCACGCCGTCGGACCTCTACGAGCGGCCCGCCGACCGCTTCGTGGCGGACTTCATCGGCGGCGCCAATCTGCTCGACGCCGAAATCGTGGCGGTCGATGGTTTGTTCGCGACCGCGCGGGTCGGCGCCGCGACCGTCGAGAGGGTTCCCCAGCATGGGCTGAAACCCGGGCCCGCGACGCTGGCAATCCGGCCGACCGCGATGCGTCTGTCGCCGGCCGTGGCGGGCGCGGCCGGTCTGGTCGCCAGGGTGCTCGGCGTGACCTATCTCGGCGGACACTTCGAGATCGTCCTGGGCAGCGACCAGGGCGAATTGCTGGCCATCGTGGAAGCGACGACCGTGCCGCCCGCGACCGGCGCGGCGGTACGGATCGATTTCGCGCCGCACGGCATGGCGCTGGTGCCGCGATAGATCGAGGTGCGGCTCACTCCAGCCGGATGTTGGCCTTCTGAATCACCGGTACCCACATGTCAGCCTGGGCGACGAGGGCGGCGCGGAACGCCTCGGGCGTCGAAGGCCGAACGGTGGCGCCCATGTCGTCGAAGCGTTTCACGACGGCGGGATCGGCCAGCACCGTCTGCATCGCCGCGCCGAGGATCGCGAGAGCCGCGGGCGGCGTTTTCGCGGGCGCCGACAGGCCGAACAACGTGACGGCGTCGAATCCGGCGACGCCGGACTCCGCGATCGTGGGCACGTCCGGCAGTTGGCTGGCGCGTTCGGCGGTGGATACCGCCAGCGCCCGCAACTTGCCCGCCTTCAGGTGGGGCAAGGTCGACGCAAGCTGGTCGAACAGGATGTGGACCTGGCCCGCCAGCAGGTCCGAGTTGGCCGGTCCCGAGCCCTTGTAGTGGACCATCTCCCAGCGCGCGCCGGTGCGCTGGGCGAGCATTTCGCCGGCGAGATGGTTGATGGTGCCCGCGCTCGGTGTCGCCATCGAGAGTTTCGACCCCTCGCGTTTGGCCAGCGCGATCAGCTCGGCGAACGAGTTGGCGGGAACCGAGGGGTGCGCAACCAACACCATCGGCTGGGTCAGGATGGTGGTGATGAACGCGAAATCGGTCCGCCAGTCGTAGGGCGCGCGGCCGAACAGGACGGGGCTGTTGATCAGCGAGTTCGACGTCAGCAACAGCGTCAGTCCGTCGGGCGCCGAGCGCGCGACGATCTCGGTGCCGATCATGGCGCCCGCACCGCCCTTGTTGTCGACCACCACGGGGTGGCCGAGGATGGGCTGCAGTTTCTCGGCGACGATCCGCGCGGCGATGTCGACGGCGCCGCCCGGCGCGAAGGGCGCAACGAGGCGCAGCGGCTTGCCGGGCCAGGTCTGGGCGGTGGCCGGGGAAACGCTGGCGGCAAGCGCGAGGCCGGCGGCGCCCGCGATCAGGGCACGGCGTTGAATGGCGGCGGTGTCGATGGACGAGGCCATGGGTTCTCTCGTGTCGTTGATCGGGGCGGCGGCGGGTCAGGGCAGGTCCGCGGCTTTTAGTTTCTCGACCCGGCGCGTGATGTCGTCGAAATCGAGCAGGCCGACCGGATCGTCGTGCCGAGGGCTGAACAGCCGGGCGTAGGCGAAACGCTCGCGCGACACGCGTTCGAGGCGGGCAAGGTCGGCCAGCGCCTCGGCGTGGTCGTCGACCCTGAGATCGAAGTCGGGATAGTCCTCGGTCGAGTAAATCCTGAGTGCGGCCGACTGTTTGCCGCGCTTGTCGCCGCCCACCGCCTCGCCCGCCCGCAACGCGCCGATCAGGCGGCGCGGAAACGGCAGGCTCGCATGGGCTTCGTAGAAGCGGGCCGTTTCCTCGATCACTTGTGGTCCGGCCAGCATGTTGCCGGCGACCGAGAACGCGTCGCGCACGAGATGACCGCACCAGTCCACGCACGATGCACCGGTGTGGGCGGCGATGCCGCCGGTGGCGTCCTGGACATGCAGTTGCCGATGGTCGCGCCCGGCGTCGGCCTCGGTGAGAATGCGCACGATGTCGCGCGCCGGCGTGCCCGCGCGCAGCAGCGCCAGACCACGCGTGCCGTACAGGGCGTTGGTGTTGGCTTGGGTCGCGATTGCGCCGACACCGCTTGCCACGTGGGGCACGCGGGCGCCGACTGCGAAGGCGCGCGTGGCGACGCAAACGCCGAACGCGCCGGTGGCGGGGTCGCGCCCGACAAGGGACCAGGTCATGACGGCTCTCCGGAACGATCGATGCCGTCAGGCTAGCACGAGCGACGCGATCGGTTCAGCTTTCCGCGGACCGGGGTAGGATCGTCCAGTCGGGCAGGCTCGGCGTCAGCGTTGCCCCGGCCGCGGTCAGCGGGATGCCGGTGCCGGCGGACCGCTCCATCATGTCCAGCCGCAAGAGCGCCAGCGCGTGGCCCTCGACGCCCGATCGCAGTTCGCCGGCCTCCTGGTCGCCGAGCATGATCGGCGTTCCCGGTGCGGGAAGGGGGCCGGCGACGGCCACCGGCAACAGACGCTTCCTGATCAGGGCGCGATACTTGGTGCGGGCCGTCAGCTCCTGGCCCATGTAGCAGCCCTTTTTCCAGTCGACGCCGTTGAGTTCGTCGAACCCGTTTTCCAGCAGCAACGCCTTGTCGACGACGAGGTCGCGGCTGCCATCGGGCACGCCAAGCGACAGGCGCAGCGTCTCGTAGGACTCGGGTGGGGCAACGTCGAACCCGCGTGCCGTCAGCCACGGCGCGGCCTGCCCGGCGGGCGCGACCACGCGGACGCCGAGCGCGGGGAGACGCGGATCGACCAACGCCACGACGTCGCCGTCGATTCGCGCCGCACCGGCTTCCGGCGGCAGGCCGAGTGCGTCGATGGCGTCGCCGCCGAAAGCGACCGCGACTTCCCGACCCGCGAGGTCGGGCGCGACCGCGACCCTGGAACGCAGCTTGTAGATCGAGAGCTTCTTCGCCAGCGCCTCGGCGCGGTCGCGCTCGACGTCGAGCAGCAGACTCTCGCCGAAGCCGGCGATCACCATGTCGTGCTGGAAACGTCCTTGGGCGGTCAGCAACGCGGCGTGGATGGCGCGCGTATCGGCGACCCGCTCGACGTCGTTCGAGACGAGCCCCTGGAGAAAGGCGACGCGGTCCTCGCCGGAAACGACGAGAACACCGCGATGGGCGAGCAGGCAAAAGCCGCGATGGGTCATGATCTTGTGTGTCGAACTCCGGTCGGTCACTATAGCGCAAGTAGGACGTCCGCGTGATGGCCTCAAGAGGGGACGTCGGGAAATGCGGTATCGGGCGCGATGAAGACCAACCGGATGAAGGCCCGACTGGCGGCCGGCGAGCCGGTGTTCGGCTGCTCGATCATGGTGCCCTCGCCGCAGATGGTCGAGATGGTCGCGCATGCCGGCTTCGACTGGGTGCTGATCGACCTCGAACACGGCACGATCGGGCTGGAAAGCGCCGAAACGATGATCATGGCGGCCGAGGCGAGCGGCATCACGCCGATCGTGCGGCCGCGCACCTGCTCGGCCCAGGATATTTCGTCGGCGATGGATCGCGGTGCGACGGGCGTCCAGGTGCCGCACGTCAACAGCGCGGCCGACGCGCGCCGCGCGGTGGCGGCCGTGAAGTTCGGACCGGGCGACAACAGGGGCCTCGCCGCCGGCACCCGCCCCGACAGCTATGGTCTGGACACCTCGATGACGGACTTCGTGCGCCGCAGCAACGAGGAGTCGCTGGTCTGCGTCCAGCTGGAACACCGGGCCGCGATCGCCAACCTCGACGAGATCCTCGCCGTCGAGGGCATCGATGTCTTCTTCGTCGGCCCGTCCGACCTGTCGCAGTCCATGGGCTATCCCGGCGACCCCAAGGCGCCACCGGTGAAGGCGGCGATCGACGACACGCTGGCCCGGATCGTGGCGGCAGGCCGCATTCCCGGCATGCCGGCCACCACCGAAAACGTCGCATCGGTGGTCGGTTCCGGCGTTCGCTACGTCTACACGCACTTGCCGAAGATCGTGGGTGCCGGAGCCGGCGCGTTTCTCGGACCGGCCCGCGCGTAGGGCAGTCGTTCCCGGGCGCGCGGGGGGCAATCGGGTGAAGGCCGTCCCGGCCCGGAGCGGCTGTCGCATCGAGGAAGACCTTGGCGATCTCGCACCGTCCGGGAGCGCGCCACTCCGGTGGCGGTCGTGGCGAACGTCCTGGATGGCTTATGTGGCGGCTAGCAGCCTGTCGGACTGAGGTGAACGGGCGAGAAAGTTCGCCCCGGGCGGGCCTCGGCGGACCGCGCGGTCGTGTCGGGGGCGTCCCGGCGATGTCTCGGGACAGCGTTTTGGC
>CAMDVZ010000111.1 GCA_945878895.1 Caenispirillum bisanense
ACGACCGGCCACCGACGACGCCCGGGAGCCGCCAAAACGCTGTCCCGAGACATCGCCGGGACGCCCCCGACACGACCGCGCGGTCCGCCGAGGCCCGCCCGGGGCGAACTTTCTCGCCCGTTCACCTCAGTCCGACAGGCTGCTAGGTAGGGCGCTCGCCGGCCCCGCGCCGGCCCGTTTTTCCAGTCGGGGGCACCGCCCATGAGACGTTTCTTCGTCGGCCTGCTGGCCACGGTCGGGTTCTTCGCGCTGGCCGGCACCGTGCTGGCGGCCTTCCTGTCGTTCTCGACCGACCGCCCAGGCGTCCCTTCGCGGACCGCGCTGGAGATCGACTGGCGCGTCCTGCCGCGCGAATCCGCGGGCGAAGGGCTGACCGGCGGTCTGTTCGGCCGCGACCGGCCGACGCTCGCCGACACGATCGAGACGCTGCGCCGCGCCGCCGCCGACAAGCGGGTCACGGGCATCGTGGCGACGCTGGGCGACGACTGGCCCGGCCTCGCCGCCGTGCAGGAACTGCGCGACGCCATCGCCGCCTTCCGCGCCTCGGGCAAGTTCACCATCGCGTGGGCCCCCTCCTTCGAGGACGGGCCGGGCGGCATCGGCAACTGGTATCTGGCGACCGCGTTCGAACGCGTCTGGATGCAGCCCAGCGGCGAGTTCGCGGTCACCGGCTTCGCCACCCAGGTGCCCTTGCTCAAGGGCGGTCTCGACAAGCTCGGCGTGCGCTTCGAGGGCGGCCAGCGTCACGAATTCAAGGCCGCGCCCAACAGCTTCACCGAAACCGGCCTGACCAAACCCCACCGCGACAATCTCCAAGCGCTGGTCGATTCGATGCTGGGCCAGGTGGTCGCCGACACCGCGCGCGCCCGCGGCATCGAACCGGCCGCCGTGCGCCGCCTGATCGACGCGGCACCGCTGGGCGCCGCGGAAGCGGTCGCCGGCAAGCTGATCGACCGGATCGGCTATCGCGACGAGGTGCTCGACGACGTGTACAAGCGGCTCGGCGACCGCGACACCTACGAGTTCGAGGACTACGTCGCGCGCGCACTCTCGCGATCGGGCAAGGGCGACGTGATCGCGCTGGTGGCGGCGCACGGCACCATGCACGACAGCGAGGAGGGCGATCCCTTCGAGGCCGGGGAGGCACTGACCCGCGCGCCCTTCAGCCGCGCGCTGTTCGACGCCGTGGGCGATCCCGACGTCAAGGCCGTGGTCGTGCGCATCGATTCACCGGGCGGCTCGGTGGTTGCCGCCGACGCGCTGCGCCGTGCCGTCGAACGCGCCAAGGGGGCCGGCAAACCGATCATCGTGTCGATGGGCAACGTGGCGGCGTCCGGCGGCTATCTGATGGCGCTGTCCGCCGACCTGGTCGTCGCCCAGCCCGGCAGCGTCACCGGATCGATCGGCGTGTTCGGCCTGAAACCGGTGGTGGCGGGCCTGCTCGACACGCTGGGGGTCAAACTCGAGGACATCGCCGCCGGCACCAATGCCGCGATGGGGTCGCCGGCGCGCTCCTACACGCCCGCCCAGCAAGCCCTCGTCGACCGCCAGCTCGACCGCATCTACGCCGACTTCACCGCGCGCGTGGCGGCCGCCCGCAAGCTCGACGCCGGCCAGATCGACAAGGTCGCGCGTGGCCGCGTCTTCACCGGTCTCGACGCGAAGAAAGCCGGTCTGGTCGACGAACTGGGCGGTCTCACGCTCGCCATCGGCTTCGCCAAGGCGCGCGCCGGCATCGACGCGGGCCGCGACGTCCAGATCCGGCGTTTTCCGGCCGAACGCAGCCGGATCGATCGCGTCGTCGACCTCGTGACCGGCAAACACGCCAAGGCCGTCGCCCGCGCCGAAACCCGCCGCATGGTCGCGGCCGTGGAAACGCATCTGGGTGGCCTGCCGCTCGCGTGGCGCCCCTCGGCCCTGCGCCTGCCGCCGCTGGCGCCGCTCTGGCGATAGCGGGAGCCGGCGCGCCGCGGCCGGTCCGTCACTCGCCCCAGACCGTGCCGGCGCGTTGACCGAATTCGGCCGCGATCAGGAATTCGCGGTTGCCGTCGCCGCCTTCGATCGGGCTGTCGAGGAGGCCCAGGACGCGCCAGCCCGGCTGCGCGGCCAGCCAGTCGCCGATCGTGGCGCACGCCCGGGCGTGCAGGGCCCGATCGCGCACGATCCCGCCTTTTCCGACATTGGCGCGGCCGACCTCGAACTGCGGCTTGATCAGCGCCACCAGATGCGCGCCCGGCGCCGCCAGCGCCAGCGCCGCCGGCAAGGCCACGCGCAGGCCGATGAAACTCACGTCGCAGACGATCAGGTCGACCGGCCCTTCGGTGGTGGCGGGATCGATGTCGCGCGCGTTGAGGTGCTCGTGGCAGGTCACCCGCGGATCCTCACGCAACGCGGCGGCCATCTGGCCATGGCCGACATCGACGGCGACCACGCGCGCGGCACCGCGCCGCAGGAGCACGTCGGTGAATCCGCCGGTCGAGGCACCGACGTCGAGCCCGACGCGGCCTTCGACCGGGATGGCGAACCCGTCGAGCGCGTGCGCCAGCTTCACGCCGCCGCGCGACACCCAGGGGTGCGCCTCGCCGGTCACCGTCAGCGGCGCGCCCGCGGGAATCGTCGCGGCGGCCCTGGCGAGAACCCGCTCGCCGCTGCGCACCAGGCCCGCCTCGATCAGCCGCTGCGCCGCGGCGCGCGAGGGCGCCAGACCGCGCACCACGAGCGCGAGGTCGAGGCGGAGGGCAGGTGTCGGGGGATCGTTGGCCATGGCGTCGCCCATGGTAGCATCGGCCCCTCGACAATGCGGAGAGCTTCGACATGGGAACGAACTTGCTGGCGGGCGATACCGCCCTGGTCACCGGCGGCGGCAACGGCATCGGCAAGGGCATCGCGCTGGCGCTGGCGGCCGACGGCGCCCGCGTGGTGTTCGCCGACGTCGACGCCGACAAGGGCCGCGCCACCGAGGCCGAAGCCCGTGCCGCCGGGCTCGACGCCACCTTCGTGCTCGCCGACCTGCGCGCCGACGCCGGCTGCAAGGCTTTGTGGGCCACCACCCTCGACCGGCTGGGCTCGCTGTCGATCCTCGTCCACTGCGCCAGCCCGAGGCGACGCGAGGTGGACACGGTGCTGACGGTCGACGACGACACCTGGGACGCCATGATCGACGTCAATCTGCGCGCCGGCTTCCGGCTCGGCCGCGACGCCGGCAAACACATGGTCGAGCGCAAGATTCACGGCCGCATCCTGTACCTGACCTCGCTGCACGCCGAGACGCCGCGCAACCTGCCCCACTACAGCGCCGCCAAGGCCGGCACGACGATGGTGATGAAGGAACTGGCCCGCCAGTTCGGCCCCGACGGAATCCGCGTCAACGCGATCGCGCCCGGCGCCATTCCCGGCGGCGGTTTCCAGGGCCTGCCCGACATCGTGCGCGACATTCCGCTGGGCCGCGTCGGCACCCCCGACGACATCGCCCAGATGGCCGTGGCGATGTTGAGCGAACGGTTCGGCCGCTACGTCACCGGCACGACGGTCGCGGTGGACGGCGGCCTGGCGCTGATCACCTGGATTCCGAAGCCGGCGTGACGCGACGCCGGCGCATGGACTCGCCGGCGCGATAACCGAGGAAGTCGTTGCGGCACGCGACGTTCTTCCCTTCTCCGCTTGAGCGAGGGAGGCGCGGAAAATCCGGCTCGTGCCCGCCTCAACCCCTCGCGCGGTCGATCGACACGATGCCGAGTGCTGTCTGGACGGTGGCGACGATGGCGCGAGCGTCGAGGCCGGCCCATTCGTACTGGCGGTTGGGCGAGGCGTGCTCGATGAAGCGGTCCGGCAAGGTCAGCGGCCTGATTTTCAGGCCACGGTCGAGCCCGCCCGACATCGCGAGGAACTGCAACACCTGGGCCGCGAACCCGCCGATGGAACCTTCCTCGATGGTGACCAGCACCTCGTGCTCGCGCGCCAGGCGCGAGACCAGATCCGTATCGAGCGGCTTGGCGAAGCGGGCATCGGCGACGGTGCAGGAGAGGCCCTTGGCGGCCAGATCGTCGGCCGCCTTCAGGCACTCCCCGAGCCGCGTGCCGAAGCTCAGCAACGCGACCTTGGTGCCCTCGCGCACGATCCTGCCCTTGCCGATGTCGAGCGGCGTGCCGCGCGCGGGCAACTCGATCCCGACACCTTCGCCGCGCGGGTAGCGCACCGCGGAGGGGTGATCGTCGATGGCGGCGCAGGTCGCGACCATGTGCATCAGTTCGAGTTCGTCGGAGGCCGCCATCACCACGAAATCCGGCAGGCAGGCCAGATACGCCACGTCGAAACTGCCGGCATGCGTGGCGCCATCGGCGCCAACGAGGCCGGCGCGATCGATCGCGAATCGCACCGGCAGCTTCTGGATCGCCACGTCGTGCACGATCTGATCGTAGGCGCGTTGCAGGAAGGTCGAATAGATCGTGGCGAAAGGCTTGTATCCTTCGGTCGCCAAGCCGGCGGCGAACGTGACCGCGTGCTGCTCGGCGATGCCGACGTCGAAGCTGCGGTCGGGAAAGCGTTTGGCGAACTGGTCGATGCCGGTGCCGCCGGGCATCGCCGCGGTGATGGCGACGATCCGGCGGTCGGCCTCGGCTTCCGCGATCAGGGCGCGCGCGAACACCGAGGTGTAGCTCGGCGCATTGCTCGGCGCCTTGTCCTGCTTGCCGGTCACGACGTCGAACTTCACGACGCCATGGTACTTGTCCGCGCTCGCCTCGGCCGGCGCGTAGCCCTTGCCCTTTTGCGTGACGACGTGGACCAGCACCGGCTTGTCGATGTCGCTGTCGCGCACGTTGCGCAGCACCGGCAACAGATGCTCGAGATTGTGCCCGTCGACCGGCCCGACATAGTGGAAACCGAGCTCGCCGAACAACGTGCCGCCCGACACGAGGCCGCGCGCGAACTCCTCGGCGCGACGTGCCGCCATTTCCAGCGGCTTCGGCAGGATCTCCGCCATCGAGCGGCCGAGCTGACGCAAGGTCGCGTAAGGCCGCGACGACAGGATTTCCGAGAGATGCGCCGAGAGCGCGCCGACCGGTGGCGCGATCGACATGTCGTTGTCGTTGAGCACCACGATCAGGCGGCTGCGCAACGCGCCGGCGTTGTTCATCGCCTCGTAGGCCATGCCGGCGCTCATGGCGCCATCGCCGATCACCGCCACGACGTTACGACGGCTGCCCGAGAGATCGCGCGCGACGGCCATGCCGAGGCCGGCCGAGATCGAGGTCGACGAATGGGCGGCGCCGAACGGATCGTATTCGCTCTCGCTGCGACGCGTGAATCCGGACAGGCCGCCTTCCTGGCGCAAGGTCCGGATGCGCTCGCGCCGGCCGGTCATTATCTTGTGCGGATAGGCCTGGTGGCCGACGTCCCACACGATGCGATCGTGCGGCGTGTCGAACAGGTAGTGCAGCGCCACCGTCAGTTCAACGACGCCGAGGCCGGCGCCGAGATGGCCGCCGGTCACCGACACCGCGTCGATGGTCTCGAGCCGCAGTTCGTCGGCCAGTTGCCGCAGCTGCTCGGGCCTGAGGCGGCGCAGATCGGCGGGCACGCGGACCTGGTCGAGCAAGGGAGTCGAGGGCCGACGGTCGGATTCACTGTCGCGGGTCATGCTGCTTCCCCGGCTTCAGGCGCGTCGCGCGACGACGAAGCGTGCGGCCTGCCGCAACAAGTCGGCTCTCGGACCAAAGGAATCAAGCGCCTCGCAGGCCTGGTCGGCGAGCAGCGACGCCTGGTCGCGGGCATGGTCGAGGCCGAGCAGCGTCACGAACGTCGCCTTGCCCCGCGCGACGTCCTTGCCCGGCGTCTTGCCGAGCTCCGCCTGCGTGCCTTCGACGTCCAGCAAGTCGTCGACGATCTGGAAAGCGAGGCCAACCGCGTGTGCGTAGGCCGCCAGCGCGTGGCGAGCCTGTTCGGACGCCTTGCCCAGGATCGCGCCGGCCTGGCAGGAGAACGAGATCAGCGCACCCGTCTTCAGTCGCTGCAGGCGCGTGATCTCGCCGATCGACAGCGCCTGGCCCTCGCCTTCGATGTCGAGCATCTGGCCACCGACCATGCCGTGCGCGCCGATCGCCTGGGCGAGCCCCAGCACCAGCTGCGCCCGCACCGCCGGATCGCCGTGCGTGTCGGGCTGGGCGAGAATCTCGAACGCCAGCGCCTGGAGACCGTCGCCGGCGAGAATGGCGGTCGCCTCGTCGAATTGCTTGTGGCAACTTGGCCGGCCACGACGAAGGTCGTCGTCGTCCATCGCCGGCAAATCGTCGTGGATCAGCGAGTAGGCGTGCACGAACTCGATCGCGGCGGCCACGCGCGCCGCAGCCAGGCCCGAGACGCCGAACAGGGTCGATCCGGCCAGCGCGAAGAACGCCCGCAACCGCTTGCCACCGCCCAGCGAGGAATAACGCATCGCCTCGAACAGCCGCGCCTCCGGCTCCTTGCTGACCGGCAACAGCCGGTACATGGCACGCTCCACCGACTCCGCGGTGAAGCGCAAGGCGGCATCGAAGTCGCGATGGTCGGTCAGGGGCATCGTGGACCTTGTCTGCGTGGCCGTGCGTGGCATCGACGCCTCCGTGTCGTGGAGACGCTCTTGTGAAGGGCGAACGTGCCGACGCCGCGACGGCGGCGTGCGGATGGCGTGCAAATCGTCAGGTCAGCCCGGAAGGCTCGGCGCCGATGGAGCCGTCGGCGGCGAGCACGATGCGATCGACCTTGGCTTTCGCCTCCGCCAGCTTCGCCTCGCAGTGACGCTTGAGGGCCGCGCCGCGTTCGTAGGCCGAAATCGCCTCGTCGAGCTTGACCTGGCCGCGTTCGAGCTGCTGCACGATCGTCTCGAGCTCGCGCATGGCGTCCTCGAACGAGAGCGCGGCGATCTCCGCCGGTATCGTGTCTTTCCTGTCCGCCATGTCGCGCTCCGCCACGCTACGCCGCCATCAATGCACGCACGTGGGCGCCGGCCGACCGCGCGAGCGCGCCGAGATCGTAGCCGCCCTCCAGCATCGACACCAGCCGGCCGCCGGCGCAATCGCGCGCCACCGCCAGCAGTTCGCCGGTGACCCACGCATAGTCGTCCTCGGTCAGGTTCAGCTCGGCCAGCGGATCGTCGCGATGGGCGTCGAAACCGGCCGACACGATCACCAGCTCCGGCGCGAACCCGCGCAACGCCGGCAGGACCTTGTCGGTCATGGCGGCGCGGAACGCGGCCGGTCCGGAATGCGGCGGCAACGGCACGTTGACGACGTTGGGCTTGTCGTCGAAATCCATCGTGCCCGAGCCCGGATAGAGCGGATTCTGGTGCGTCGAGGCGTAAAACAGGTCCGGATCGGCCAGCGCCTGGGTCTCGCTGCCGTTGCCGTGATGGACGTCGAAATCCACGATCGCGATCCGCTGGAGCCCGTGGGCGCGACGGGCATGCCGGGCGGCGATCACGACGTTGTTGAACAGGCAAAAGCCCATCGCGTGGCCGGGCTCGGCGTGATGCCCGGGCGGACGAACGGCGCAGAAGGCGTTGTCGGCCTGGCCGGTACAGACGGCGTCCACCGCGGCGATCCCGGCGCCCGCGGCACGAAGGGCCGCCCCGCGCGAGCCGGGCGACACCGCGGTGTCGGCGTCGAGCATCGCGATGCCCTCGGCAGGGATCGATTCCAGCAGCGAGTCGACGTAGCGTCGGGGATGGGCGAGGCAGAGATCGGCGACCGTCGCCTCGGGCGCGTCGCGCCTTTCGAGCGCCGCGAAGGCCGGCTTCGACAACTCCGCCAGCACCGCTTCGAGACGCGCGACGCGCTCGGGGTGTCCGGGGCCGGTATCGTGCCCGAGGCAGGCCGCGTGGGTGAAGAGAATGGTCGTCATGGAGGGCTGTCATAGCCCCGCGGCGGCGACGCGGCAACGCGTTCCGCGCGTCGGCGATGGCGCCGTGCAAGTTCCACATCGCAGAACTGCATTTTGCAAATCTTGCGTCGGGCGGTCCGGATGGCTAGGTTCCGCGCCGTCGATATAAACGTTCGTTCAGGATAATTCCATGAGCAATGTTAGCCATACCGTCACCCGCGCAGCGGCACTTCCGGTGGTCATGAGTTCGACCAGCGACGCGCTCGATTTCGGCAAGGACCGGCAGTTCGTGACCGCGCTGGCGCGTGGTCTGGACATCCTGCGCGCCTTCCAGGCCGGCGAGGGCATGCTGGGAAACCAGGAGATCGCGGCGCGCACGGGGCTGCCCAAGCCGACCGTGGCGCGTCTCACGCACACGCTGACGGAACTGGGTTACCTCACCTACGCCAAGCGGTTCCGCAAGTACGAGCTCGGCGCCTCGGTCATGGCGCTGGGCTACGCAGCGCTCTCCAACATGGACGTGCGCCACGTCGCGCGACCGGCCATGCAGCAGCTGGCGCAGACGCTGAACTGCGCCATGGCGCTGGGCGCGCGCGACCGGCATTCGATGATCTGGCTGGAAGCCCAGCGCGGCCCCTCGGCGGTGGCGATCACGTACGACATTGGCTCGCGGGTGCCGATCGCCAGCACCGCGATGGGCCGGGCCTACGTGGCTGCTCTCGCGGAGCCCGAGAAGAGCAAGCTGCTCGACGCCATCCGCCGGCGCTGGCGCGACGACTGGGCCAAGACGAAGGCCGGCATCGAGCGCGCCGAGCGCGAGATCGCCGAGCGCGGTTTCTGCGTTGTGTGGGGCGAGTGGCTGCCGGAGATCTGCGGCGTCGGCGCACCGCTGCGCGGACCCGACGGCGTGGCCACGCACGCGTTCACCTGCTCGGCGCCGATCTACCAGACCAGCAAGGAGCGGCTGGAAGCGGTGTGGGGACCCAAGCTGGTGGCCTCGGTGCGCGACGTGCGCAATGGCCTCGCCGGCCGCGCCTCGATGCCGGAATCGGCGCGCCGCCAGATCAGGCAGTAACCCGCGCTCGCGGCCCGACGCGATGTCCCGGCGGCGGCGCGTTTTCGCGGTCGCCTCCACGCTGCTGGTCGCCGCCATCGCGACCGGCGGTTTCCTCGGCCTTCGCGCGCTGGAGCGCGCGATGACCTTCCGCCCCGAGCGGGCCGACGCCGCGAGACTCGGACCGCTTCCGGCCGGCGCCCGCGATGTCGTGTTCGGGACCGACGACGGGCTCGCCCTGCACGGCTGGTATTGGCGTTCCGGCGACAAGCCCGCGCCGCTGACCGTCCTCTACGCCCATGGCAATGCCGGCAACGTCCTTCGTTTCGCCGAGGGCGCCGCGCGTTTCCTAGCGCTGGGCTACGACGTGCTGCTCTACGACTATCGAGGCTATGGTCGCAGCGAAGGCACTTCGGAGAGCGAGGCGACGCTCAATCTCGACGCCCGCGCCGCCCACCGTTTCCTGACCCGCGAGCAGGGCGTTCCGCCCGCCTCCATCGCGCTCTATGGCTATTCGCTGGGAACGACCGTCAGCACCGAACTCGCGATGTCGGTGTCCTGCAAGGCGCTCGTGCTCGCGGCACCGCTCGCCTCGGCCTCGGCGCAGGCGACGGACAAGATGCCGTGGTTGCCGGGCTTCATGCATGGACTCGGGGTCAACCGGTTCGACACGGTGGGCAAGATCGGCCGCGCCCGCTGTCCCGTCATGGTCATCCACGGCGACCGCGACGACCTGATCGACGTCGCCCACGGCCGCGCCGTTCATGCCGCCGCCCGCGACCCGAAAAAGCTCATGATCGCGGCCGGCGCGGGCCACATCCTCGCCCGCACCATCGGCCTGACGCACATCGACGCCGCGGCCGCCTTCATCCGCGCGCCGGGGCCCTGAAGCCCCGCGGAACCGGCGTCAGCCGAACGTCGCCGTCGTCGAGCCGAGGCCTTCCCACGTCGCCACCGCCGTCCCCGCGCCGGCCAGCATCTGCGGCGGGTGGGTCGAGCCGGTCAGCACGATGTCGCCGGCCCTGAGCTGCTTGCCGAACGAATTCAGCCGGTTGGCGAGCCACGCCAGCGACGTCAGCGGCCCGCCCATCACGTTGGCGCCGGGACCGCCGGCCAGTTCCTTGCCCTCGAAGGACGAGGCACCGCGCACGGCGGCCAGATCGACCGTCCGCCAGTTGGCTATCTCCGGCCCGACGATGCAGGCGCCCTGGAGGAACTCGTCGCAGACGCGGCCCTTGCCGTCGACCCTGGCAAGGTCGGCGTGGCGGTTCTCGACCACCTCCATGCCGCAATGCAGGGCGCCGACGAAATCGAGGATCGAGGTCGCATCCCAGGGCTTGTCGCGCTGGCTACAGGTCTTGCCGATGCGCGCCACGACCTCGCACTCGATGCCGGCCTTGAGGAACGTGCCGGCCGGCAGGACCGAACCCGACTGCCTGATGCCGCTCTGGTAGATGCCGGCCAGGGCGGGACCCGACAGGCCGATCGGCTGGTACATGGCGGGCACCGCGACGGCCACTTTCCAGCCCGCGATGCGGTCCGCGCCGGTCGAGGTCAGGCGCTCCTGGACGGCGAACTGGACCTGGTAGGCCTCGTCCTCGCTCAGGCCGGCGGTGGCGCCGGGCATGAAATCCATCGTGACGTGCGCCTTGCGGGCGGCGGCGATGCGGTCGGCGAGAGCGGCGATGTCGGCCTGCGAAGCCATGGGCGATCCTCCATTTCGATCGCCGCCCTATGGCACGGCCTGCCCCGCCGCCTCAACCCCGATCCCGGCGCCACGCCGCCCGCGTTTCGGGGGTCGACAGCACCGGCCACGCGGGCCAGGCTGGCCTCGCCGTGTTCGCCCGCGATCGACGCGCGGCGGCGGCAATACAGGAGGCTCCCGTGCCGCTCACGCTACTGACCGACAGCGCCACCATCTACGTCAACAACGTCAAGAAGACCTACAAGCTCTACAAGACCGGCAGCGCAGAAAATCACCGCACGTCCGACGACCAGACGCTGAAGACGGCACTGATCCAGGCGCTGAACGCGTCGGCCGCCCAGAAACAGTTCCAGGTCGACGGCAGCGTCCGGTTCAAGATCAACAGCAACAAAGGCTACGTGGTCTACAAGACCGGCGTCTCGGGCGTCGATTCGGCCGCGATCTTCCACTACCACTGGAACTACACGCTCGACCTGCCGCTGACCGCGACCTGAGGCGGAACGGGCGGCCTCAACCTGGCTTGCGGGCCTCGATCACCAGCGAGTGCGGGGTTTCGAAATCCCATTCGTATTCGCTGTCGAGGATCTCGCGGCCGACCAGCTCGCTCTCGCGGATCGGCAGGCGCACCGTGACGTCGACGAAGCCGGCACCCTCCGCGAGTTCGGTCAGGAACGAGGGCGTCAGCGCGCTCAGATGCTCGCCGGCGCAGAACAGGAAGTTCGAGAACCGCCCGCCGATGCTGTCGTGCTTGATCGGGAAGTCGGAGAACCATTTCGTGTCGCCGGCGAGGAATTTGCGGGCGGCACTCTCGGCGTGCGGGCCACCGATGCGGATGCCGCCGCCGGGCTTCAGCGCCCTGAACATGGCCGCGAAATGGGCCGGCAGATGCCGCTCGGGCAGATGCTCGATGACGTGGAACGAGTAGAAGAGGTCGACCGAGCCGTCGCGGAACGGCAGGTCGTCGAGGAAGTTGATCCACAGATCGATCCTGGCCGACACCAGGTTGGCATCGACGTTCAGCCATCCCGGGATATAGCGATCCTTGCCGCAGCCGAGATGGACCTTGATCTCCGATCCCGCCGCGGGATGGCGGAAGGCGCTATAGAGGCGGCCGTTGAGCTACATCGGCCCCTGCATGGCGCCGTAGCAGAGATTCTTCAGGGCGACCGGGATCATTATGGTTCTTTTTCAAGGCGCTGGAGGATATTCCGGAACCCGATCCTAGCATACCGTACCCGCCGCGTGAAGAACCGCGACAGCCGCCGCCACCGTCCGCGTCCATCTCCGCTTGCGTGGTCGCGCCGGGCGGGTGACTCTGCGGCGCGACGCCCCCAACCAAGAAGACCACCGCCATGACCGTCGGCCCCTCCTCGCCCGCCAGCACCACTGCCCCCGAACCGCCCCAGCGCGAGGCCGACCGGCCCGTCGCCCTCGTCACCGGCGCCAGCCGCGGCGTCGGCGCCGGCATCGCCAAAGCGCTCGGCGAGGCCGGTTGCGCGGTCTACGTCACCGGTCGCAGCACGCGCGACCGGATCGA
>CAMDVZ010000112.1 GCA_945878895.1 Caenispirillum bisanense
CCAGTTGCGCGCTCCGCCACGCCTCCAGGCCATGGCCTGACACCCGACACACACAATCGGACAGGGAAAAAGCGCCGGAAATCTCCGGCGCCGGGAAACCCAACTGCTGTTTTTAGGGTGAAAGAAGACCCCTTCCTTGCCGACGTCGACGGCCGTGGAGTCGTACTTCTTGTAGATCGTCTCGATCTGGGCCTCGGTCGCCAACGCGCTGGCGCCGGGGCGCAGTTTGTTGACCTTGAACACGATCATCTTGTTGCTCGCGAGGCCGCAGCTGTCGGAGGCCTCCTGCGAGTAGCAGAGATGCGTGTCGGTAAACCGGTCGATTCGTGTAAACCAGCCCATGGCGCCCTCCGTGAGTGATCCCTCACGTTATCCTGAAAGCGCCATCCTGTCTACATCCCGTACAGATCGGCCTTGTTGAGAACCGTGTTGCGCAGGATCCGGATCGAGGCGACGTCGACCATGACGCCATCGACGTTGATGGCACCCAGCCCCTTGGCCTCGGCCTCGGCGTAGGCGGCCGCCAGCATGCGGGCGCGCGTCACGTCCTCGGGCCGTGGCGAGTACTCGGCGAGAGCGATGTCGATCTGCGAGGGATGGATCGCCCACTTGCCGACGCAGCCCAGGATCATCGAGCGCTTGCACTCCTCGCGATATCCCTCGGCGTTGCGGAAATCGGCGTAGGGGCCGTCGACCGGATCGATGCCGGCGGCGCGGCAGGCCATGATCAGACGGAAACGCGCGTAATGCCACACGTCGCCGAGATAGCCCGACGAATCCCCGACGTTCTTGTTGGTGACGCCCATCGAGGCGGAAAAGTCGCCCATCCCGAACACGAGGCATTCCAGCCGCGGCGTCGAGCGCGCGATGGCATCGACGTTCTGCATGCCTTCGACCTCTTCGATCAGCGCCTCGAGGCCAATGCGGTTCTTCAGCTTCAACTTCTTCTCGAGCTGGTTCAGCAGCGTGTCGGCGAACAGCACGTCGGAGGGCGTCAGCACCTTGGTCATCATGATGGTGTCGAGATGCTCGCCGGCGCCTTCGACGATTTCGATGATGTCCTCGAAGGCGTACTCGGTCGTCAGATCGTTGATGCGCACGCAGCGCGTCTTGCCGGTCCAGTCGAGGCTCTTGAGGCCCTGGACGATCTTCTTGCGGGCGTCGCGCTTCTGGCTCGGCGCGACGGCATCCTCGAGGTCGAGGAACACGTGGTCGGCCTTCGACTCGGAGGCCTTCTGGATCATCTTCTCGCTGGAGCCCGGCGTGGACAGCTGGACGCGGCGGCAGCGGCGCGGACGGGCGATGGTCATCGATGGACTCCGGTCGGATGGGTTGGCGCCGTCGACGCGAGGACCGGCACTGTCGTGGCACGACGTGCCAGAACCGGCGTGCCGAGTCGACGGCGGCGTGCGAACGAACGTTCAGGTCAACGGTTGGCCCAGTGGCTGCGTCGCTTCAGCAGAACCCGGCGCTCGCCCTCGAACACGATCTGGTCGCGCTGGTTCGTGCCATGATGGCGGAAGGTCACGATGCCGGCGTCGGGTTGGGCGGAGTCCTCGGTCTTCAGGACTTCGCTCCACGCATAGAGCGTGTCGCCGTGGAACACCGGCGACTTCAGCCTGATCTTGTCCATGCCGAGCTCGGCCAGCGCGTGCTCGGCGGTGTCCTGGGCGGCGAGCCCGATGACCAGCGAGATCGTGACGCCGCCGAACGCGATGCGTTTGCCCCACGGCGAGTCCTTCATCTGGTGCTCGTCGAAATGGCTGGAGGCGGTGTTCATGACCATGTTGGTGATCAGCACCTGCTCCAGCGGCTCGACGGTCTTGCCGCGCGCGTGCTTCCAGACGTCGCCGGGCCTGAAATTCTCGAACCAGTTGTCCTGGCCGACGAGCGTCGCCGTCTTCATGGTCCGCCCTCTCAGCGTCCCAGCAGCTGGTCGGAGATGATGCGCATCTGGATCTCCGAGGTGCCCTCGAAAATCTTGGTGAGCCGGGCGTCGCGCCAGTGGCGCTCGACCGCGTGCAGCTTGGTGTAGCCCGCGCCGCCATGGATCTGCAGCGCCTCGCTGGTCACCCGCTCGGACATCTCCGAGGCAAACAGCTTCACCATCGAGGCTTCCTTGTCGCAACGCTGGCCGGTGTCGATCTGGTCGCACACGTAGTACATCAGCTGGCGCGCCGCCTCGACTTGCGTGGCCATGTCGGCGATCTTGAAACGGATCGCTTGGAACTCCGCGATCGCCTTGCCGAACTGCACCCGGTCCTTGGCGTAGGCGATGGCGTCCTCCAGACCGCCGCGCGCCAGGCCGATCGACCGCGCCGCGGTGTGGGCGCGGGCTTTTTCGAGGCCGATGGTCGCGTAGTAGAAGGCCTTGCCCTCCTCGCCGATCAGGTTCTCGGCCGGCACGCGGCAATTGTCGAACGCCAGCTCGAAGGTCTTCCAGCCGAAATAGCCGATCTTGGGGATCGCGGTGCCGAGGCAATTCGCCGGCAGTTCGCCGCGCTTCTTCTCGAGGAAGAACATCGACAGGCCGGCGTGGCGGCGCTTCGGATCCTGCGGCGAGGTGCGCGCGATGACGACGATGAAGTCGGCACCGTCGGCGAAGGTGCACCAGTACTTGTTGCCGGTGATCAGCCAGGAATCGCCGTCCTTGACCGCCCGACAGGAGATGTTGGCGACGTCCGATCCGGCGTTGGGTTCCGACATCGAGAAGGCGCCCAGCCACTCGCCTTTGGCCATCCTCGGCAGCCAACGGCGCTTCTGCTCCTCGGTGAAGCCGTTCGAGGCGATCATGCCGTTGCCGCGGGCGATGATGCTGGCGACGCTCATCCAGGCGCGCGACAGCTCCTCCGTGACGAGACAGTACTCGAAACAGCCGAGCCCCATGCCGCCGTATTCCTCGGGGATCATGATGCCGTAGTAGCCCATGTCGGCGAGCTTCTCGCGCAGATCCATCGGAATATCGCCCTGCTCCGGATCGAGCTTGTTGGCGACCGGCAAGACCTCGTTCATCGAAAAGGCGCGCGCAGAGTCCTGGATCAGGCGGCGCTCTTCGGTCATGTGGCTCATTGTGCAGTCCTCTTGCGCACGAGGTTCGATCGCCTGAAATCGATCGCGCGCTCGTCGCGCTGGTTGAAACCTTCGGTATGCCAGGTAACGATGCCGAAGCCGTCGTGACTGGCCGACACCCGCGTGTCGAGCACCATCGAGCGCGCCGTCAGCGTGTCGCCGGGATAGACCGGCTGGTGGTAGGTCAGGTCGTTGACGCCGAGGAACGGTCCGCCGCCCTCGCTCAGGTCCTCCACCGACAGGCCGAACACGGTCAGGAACACCAGCAGCGGATTGACGACGATGCCGCCGTGGCCGTGTTGCCGCGCGTAGGGCGCGTTGAAGTAGAGCGGATTGTAGTGCAGCGTGAGCGTCGTGAAGAGCGTCGCGTCGCCTTCGGTGATCGTGCGGCCCCAATGATGCGGATAGACCTAGCCTACGGCGAAATCCTCGAACCGGTGGCCCTTTGGCCACGGCTTCGCCCGGGCGCGGAAATCCGTCGTCGCTTCGCCGCTCATGCGGTCCTGTTCCCCTCGTAGATGCGGGGCGACGTTATTTCAAATCGCGGCGCCATGAAAGCATCGCCGGCCGCGACATGGCGCGCACGCGTCGCGAACGGCGTTGCTCGCGCGCCGCCGGCGCGCCATCGTCGGACCGGACGACGCAAGGGGAAATCGTGACCGATCGCGCGCGCGTGGCGCTGTTCCTGACCGGCCTGGTGGCCCTGGCGCTCCTGAGCCAGTTCTTCCGGGTGGTTCTCGGCGCCGTGGCGCCCGACGTGATGGGCGATCTCGGCCTGTCGACCACGGGGTACGCGCTGGCCGTCGGTGCCTTCTTCATTTCCCTGATGGTGGCCCAGATTCCGCTGGGAATCGCGTTCGACCGCCATGGCGTGCGCTGGCCGGTCACGATCCTCACCGGCCTCGCCGTGCTGGGCGCCCTGGCCCAGGCCGCCGCCACCACGCCGGCGGAAATGATCGCCGCCCGTTTGCTGGTCGGACTGGGGTGCGCCGGCAATTTCATGGCCGCGGCGATGTTGTGCGGCACCTGGTTTTCCGGCGAGCGCTACGCCGGCATGCTGGCCCGGGTATTCGCGCTGGCCGGACTCGGCAGCCTGCTGGCGGGAACGCCGCTGGCGGCGCTCGCCCAGTGGCTGGGCTGGCGCGGCGCGTTCGCCAGTCTCGCCGCGATGGCCGCCGTGGCCGGCGTCGTGTTCTTCGCGACCGTCCGCGACCACCCGCCCGGCGTCGTGCCCCCGCCGCGCCGGGCCGAATCGGTCGGCCAGGCGCTCGCCGGCATTGGCGCCATTCTCCGCCTGCCGCGCATGCCCCTGCTGATGGCCATGCATTTCGCTGCCTACGCCTCGATGCTGACCCTGTTCGGAACCTGGGCCGGCCCCTATTTCGCCGACGTCCACGGCCTGGGACCGATCGAACGCGGCCACGCAATCAGCGCCATGGCCATCGCCCAGGTCGCCGGCGTGGCCTTTTACGGGCCGCTCGACAGGCTCTTCGACACGCGCAAATGGGTCGTGGTCTGGGGCGGCGCGGCGACGCTGGCGGCGTTCGCCGTCCTGGCGCTGGTGCCCCGACCATCGGTGTGGGTCGCGGCGACCCTGATGACGGGGCTGTGTTTCGTCGCGGCGTACTCGGTGCTGATCGTGGCGCACGGCCGCGCCACATACCCACCGCACCTCGCCGGCCGTGGCGTCACCACGCTGAACATCGCGCAGGTGCTCGGCAGCCTCGCGCTGCCGCTTTCGTCGGGCGCCGTGATCGAAGCGGCGACGACGGGTGGTGTACGCGACGACCTCGCCTATCGCCTCGGCTTCGCGTCGATTGGTGCCGTCCTCGCCGTGGCGCTGGTCTGTTATCTGTTCGTCCCGGATCGACGACCACGATCCTGAAGTGATTGATGAGGTAATTTTCGATCCATAACAGACTGTAATATATTGATAATTTCCATGTAGTTATATTTATCTATTATGATCGATCCGATCGCGAACAATGTCCACGCAGGCGCGAGACTTGCCGTTCCGGACGGTTGCCGTTACACAGCGTCGGCCGCAACAGTGGACAGCGCTCGGGGGAGTCTATGGCCGCCAGGAAGACCAAAACGAAGGGGGGTTCCGTGAAGAAACCCGTAGCCGCCAAGCCCGTCCGCAAGGCCGCCGCGCCAGTCAAGAAGACATCGGCGCCGGCACGGAAAGCCGCTCCGCCGGCCGCCAAAACCGCCAAGGCGAAGAAGCCCGCCAAGCCATCCAGTCCGGCTTCCGCCCGCGACACCGCGCGCGCGCTGCTGGAGATCGAGGCCGTCCATTGCCGGCCCGACAATCCCTATATCTTCACGTCCGGCCGCGCGAGCCCCGTCTACATCGACTGCCGCAAGATCATTTCCTTCACCGAAGCGCGCACCACGATCGTCAACCACGCCGTCAAGCTGATCGGCGAAAAGATCGGCTGGTCGAAGATCGACGTCGTCGCTGGCGGCGAGACGGCGGGGATTCCCTTCGCGGCCTTCATCGCCCAGATCGCGAAGAAGCCCATGATCTATGTTCGCAAGCAACCCAAGGGTTTCGGGCGGATGGGTCAGATCGAAGGCGAGCTGAAACCCGGCAAGCGCGTGCTTCTGGTCGAGGATCTGGCGACCGACGGCGGCAGCAAGGTCACCTTCGTCGATGCCCTCAAGAAGGCCGAAGCCAAGGTCACCGACTGCTTCGTGGTGTTTCACTACGGCATCTTCCCGCAAAGCATCGACACGCTGCAGATGATGGGCGTCAAGCTGCACGCGCTGGCGACCTGGTGGGACGTGCTGGAAGCCGCCGAGCGGCACAAATATTTCGACCAGAAGGGCCTCGACACGACCCGCGCCTTCCTGGAATCCCCCGATGTCTGGTCGGCGGCGCATGGCGGTGCTGGTCCGCGGCCGACCCAGACGCGCGGCCCGATCGGCACCGGTCGCTAACCACCGTGACGGTTACTCCACTGCCGCCGCCGGTAGCACCGACTCTGCGGCATCTGTTTGATCTCCAGGTCGACGTCGCCCCGGCGATCGAGGTCGGCGACATCGGGGCGGGCAAGCGGCGGATCATTCCTATCCTTGGCGGCACGTTCGCGGGGCCGGCGGCGCGCGGCGAGGTTCTGCCCGGCGGCGCGGACTGGCAGATCCTGCGCGCCGACGGAACGATCGAGCTTGTCGCGCGATACGCCATCCGCACCCACGACGGCGCGACGATCAACGTCGTCAACCGCGGCATTCGCGCCGGCTCGCCCGAAGTCATCGCGCGACTGACCGCCGGCGAAGCGGTCGATCCGTCCGAATATTACTTCCGGACCAGTCCGGTGTTCGAAACCGGCGACCCGCGCTACGCCGCGCTCGCACGGACGATTTGCGTCGCCACCGCACAGCGCAAACCCGGCGGCGTGATCATCCGCGCTTTCGCGGTCGAGTAGACGTCAGCCCCAGACGTCGCGGGCGACATCGACGCAGAGCTTCAGCTTCGCCCACTGCTCGGTCTCGGCGAGCAGATTGCCTTCCTCCGTGCTGGCGAAGCCGCATTGCGGGCTCAGGCAAAGCTGGTCGAGATCGACGAATTTCGCCGCCTCCCCGATCCGCCGCTTCAGCGTGTCGGCCGCTTCGAGCGTGCCTGTCTTGGAGGTCACCAGCCCGAGCACGGCATGCTTGCCGCGCGGCAGGAAGCGCAGCGGCTCGAAGCCGCCGGCCCGGTCGCTGTCGTACTCCATGAACCAGGCATCGACGCCCATCCGGTTGAACAGGGTGTCGGCGACCGGCTCGTAGCCGCCTTGCGCCATCCAGGTGGAGCGGAAATTGCCGCGACAGAGATGCATGCTGATGGTCATGCCGGCCGGCCGGCCTTTCAGGGCGGCATTGACGAGGTCGGTATAGATGTCGAGCAGTCGGTCGGGATCCTCGCCCCGGTCGCGCAGGAACTGGCGCTGGGCCGGATCGCAGAGATAGGCGACGTAGACCTCGTCGAGTTGCAGGTAGGTGCAGCCCGCCGCGCCGAACGCTGCGATGGCTTTGGCGTAGGCCGCACCCAGATCGGCGAAGAAGCCGTCCATATCAGGGTAGGCGCTGGCTTCGACCGCCTTGCGGCCGCCGCGATAGTGCAGTGCCGTCGGCGATGGAATCGTCATCTTGGGCACCGCGCGCGCCACCGACTTCAGCCAGGTGAAATGACGCAGCATCGGATGATCGACTGGCCAGTCGATCTTGCCGTGGACGTGCAATCCCTCGGCCTTGGTCTCGGCCCCTTTGAACTGCAGGCCCTGGTTGACCGACACCAGTTCGACGCCGGTCAGCATCGACAGGAAATCGTAGTGCCACCACGAGCGGCGGAACTCGCCGTCGGTCACGGCTTGAAGTCCGATCTCCTCTTGCCGCGCCACCAGCGTCGCGATCTCCGCATCCTCGACCGCTGCCAGACCCGCGGCGTCGAGCTCGCCGGCGGCGCGGCGGGTGCGTGCCTGTTTCACCGCCGCCGACCGCAGGCGGCTGCCGACCTGGTCGGCGCGGAATGGCGGTGTCGATCGACTCATCTTGTGTCCTCCCGTGCTCACGGGCGCGTGTCCGGCGACGATCATCGCATGTCGCAGCGGGCCGCTCCTACCCGAAACCAACCCGTGCCCGCACCTCGCCCGCCGACACGCCCGCGTCCCTCAGCGCGCGCAACGTCAACGAACGGTCCCGCTTGGCGAAACGTCGACCGTTCTCGTCGGTCAGCAGCTGGTGGTGGGCATAGCGCGGTGTCGCGTAGCCAAGCAGCCGTTGCAGCAGCGCATGGACGTGAGTGGCGGCGAACAGATCCTCGCCGCGGGTCACGAGCGTCACGCCCTGCAGGTGGTCGTCGACGACGACGGCGAGATGGTAGCTGGTCGGCGTGTCCTTGCGCGCGATCACGACGTCGCCGAACAAGGCGGGCTCGCCCACGATCTCGCCACGCGCCGCCTCGACGAAGGCGTAGCGACCGGCGCGCTCCGCGGCCCTCGACGCGTCCAGCCGCAGGCAAAACTCCCGTCCCGAGGCGATCCGGTCGCGGCGATCCTCGACACCCAGGTGGCGGCAGGTTCCGGGATAGAGCGGGCCATCCGGCCCGTGCGCGACCAGATGGGGTGCCGTCTGGGCAGCGGCGATTTCGGCCGCGATTTCGGCGCGCGTGCAGAAGCACGGATAGACCAGCCCCATCGTCGTCAGCCGGTCCAGCTCGCGGCCGTAGTCGGCGAAGTGCGCGGATTGCCGGCGCACCTCGCCGTCCCAGTCGAGGCCAAGCCACGCGAGATCTTCCAGGATATCGGTCGTGAACCGGGGTTTGCAGCGACGGATATCGATGTCCTCGATCCGCAGCAAAAACCGTCCCCCCGACTGGCGCGCGCGCGTCCAGGCGGTGAGCGCGGAAAAGGCGTGCCCCAGATGCAAGGCACCGGTCGGGCTGGGGGCGAACCGCGTCGTGATCTTGGCGTCGGCTGGCGTGGATATCGCGGTCATCGGCGCGACGTTAGCCTGCCGGCGGACGCCATGCTATGTCGGCGGCATGACGAAACCGTTCATGCTCGACGACGAGCAAGTCCGCGCCGGCATGGCGCATCTGGCCCGCGTCGACCCACGCATCGCCGAGGCGCTGGAGCTTTATGGCCATCCGCCGCTGCGCCGCGCCGAGCAGGGCTTCGCGGCGCTCCTGCGCGCCATCGTCGGCCAGCAGGTTTCCGTCTACGCCGCCCGCAGCATCTGGGATCGGTTGGCCGCCGCCATCGTGCCGATGGAACCCGCGACCATTCTCGCGACGTCCGAGGAACGGCTGCGCGCCTGTGGCCTGAGCGGCAACAAGGCGAAGTTCGCCCGCTCGCTGGCCCGGAACGTGATCGACGGCGCCATCGATTTCGCCAGCCTCGACGCGCTCGACGACGACGCCGTGATCGCCATGCTGACGACGGCCAAGGGCATCGGCCGCTGGACGGCGTAAATCTACCTGATGTTCGCGCTCGGCCGGGCCGACGTGATGCCGGGCAACGATATCGGCCTGATCGTGGCGGCCCAGCATCTCCTCAGGCTCGACGATCGTCCAGACCCGAAGAGCATGCTCGAACTCGCCGAGCCATGGCGCCCGTGGCGGACGGTCGCCGCGTTGTTCCTCTGGCACTACCGCCACAACATGCCCGACTTCAGCGACAGTCCGGTCGCCCGCCAGAAGCGCGACGACGATCGCGCCGCGAAAGAAGCACGCGCGACGGCCCGCGCCGCCAAACCGGCGAGTCCGAAGGCAGAATCCAAGCGCAAGGCGGGGGCCAAACGCAAGGTCGCCGCGAAGGCGAAGGCAAAAGTCGCGAAGAATGCCGCGCCAAAGCGAAAAACCGCAACGACGCGGGCCACGGCCAAAGTCAAGCGCGCGACGACAACGCGAGCCAAAACCGCGATCAAGCGAGGATCCTGATGTTCGAACTCGATGGCCCTTCGGCGGCTCCTCACGGCGGCGGCAAGGCCGAGCGCCTGGTCATCCTGCTGCACGGCTATGGCGCCGACGGCGACGATCTGATCGGGCTGGCGCAGCCACTCGGGCCGCTGTTCCCGACCGTTGCGTTCCATTCTCCCAACGCGCCCTATCCGTGCGAGGGCAATCCCTACGGCCGCCAATGGTTCGGCATCTCGCGGCTCGACCCGGCGCTGATGCTGGCGGGCGCGCGTGGCGCGGCACCCTTCGTCGATGCCTACATCGACGCGCAGCTCCGCCACTACGGACTAACCGAAGCCGAGACGGCGCTGATCGGCTTCTCCCAGGGCACGATGATGGCCCTGCATGTCGGCTTGCGGCGCGCCCGGCCACTGGCCGGCATCGTCGGCTTCTCGGGCCTGCTGGCCGGTGCCGAGGCGCTCGCCGGCGAGATCGTCTCGCGGCCGCCCGTGCTGCTGGTGCATGGCGACGCCGACGAGATGGTGCCGCTGGCGATGATGGATCATTCCGAGAAGGCGCTGGTGGCTTGCGGCGTCGAGGTCGGCAGCCACGTGTCGCGCGGCATCGGTCACTCGATCGACCAGACCGGACTGGAAGTCTGTGCCCGCTTTCTGAAAAACGTGCTGGAGTAGAGACGACCATGAGCGCTGTCAGGATCGAGATCGGCGACGATGCCGTCGTCGAAGGAACCGTGGCACCCGGCTTCGAGGCCGTGCGCGACCAGTTCGTGGCGAACTTCCGCGACCGCGGCGAGGTCGGCGGCTCGGTTTGCGTGACTCTCGGTGGCGAACGCAAAGTCGATCTGTGGGGCGGCATCGCCGACCCGAAGACGCGACGCCCGTGGACGAGCGACACGGTCGGCACGGTGTTCAGCTGTACCAAGGGGGCCACCGCGACCTGCGCCCACATCCTCGTCAGCCGCGGCCTGCTCGATCTCGACGCGCCGGTCACGGAGCTCTGGCCGGAGTTCGGCCAAAACGGCAAGGAGCGCGTGACGACGCGCATGATGCTCGACCACTCTGCCGGCGTGCCGGCGCTGCGCGCGCCCGTCGCCAACGAGCGCTCCTACGACTGGGACTACTGGACGGAACGGCTGGCGGCCGAGGAGCCCTTCTGGGAACCCGGCACGCGCAACGGCTATCATGGCTTCACGATCGGCTGGACGGCGGGCGAAATGGTCCGGCGGGTGTCGGGGATGTCGCTGGGCGCGTTCTTCCGGAAAGAGGTTGCCCAGCCGCTCGGGCTCGACTTCTGGATTGGCCTGCCCGAGGAGATCGAGCCGCGCGTGGCGCCGGTCATTCCGCACCTGCCCAAGGCGACCGATCCGAAGACGGTTTTCCAGACCGACCTGACGCGCCGGGACTCGATCGCCTCGCTGTTCTACTTCAACACCGGCAAGTGGCGTTCGGGCGGCGCCAACAGCCGCGAGGGACACGCCGCCGAGATAGGCGCCGCCAACGGCATCACCAACGCGCGTGGCCTCGCGGGACTCTACGCGCCGCTCGCCAACGGCGGTGCGTTGAACGGCGTCCGCCTGGTCGACGCGACGACGCTCGCGCGCATGGGCGAGGTGTCGATGGCGACGCATGACGACGCCACCTTGCGCGTGCCGACCCGCTTCGCGCTGGGCTACATGAAATCGATGGACAACCGCAAACGCAGCCTCGGCGCCAGGTACTGGGGCGAGGATTGCGACAGCGTGATCATGGGACCGGCGGCGTTCGGCCATGTCGGCGCGGGCGGCTCGCTCGCCTTCGCCGATCCCGCCAACGGCCTGTCGTTCGGCTATTCGATGAACCGCATGGGTCCGGGCATCCTGATGAACCAGCGCGGCCAGTCGCTGGTCGACGCCACCTACCGCTCGCTCGGTTTCGCGTCCAAGGACGCCGGCGTATGGACCCGTTGAACGTCACGCTTCGCGACGCGACGCCCGCCGACCGGCGGTGGCTGCTCGATGCCATCGCCGCGCTGAACGACCACGAGCGAACGCTTCACGACACGCGCCTGCCAAGTCGCGACATGGCCGCCGCCTATCTGGCGCTCCTCGAGGAGAAGATCGTCACCCACGATGGCGCGATCATGGTGGCCGAACGCGACGGCGAGCTCGTTGGCTATGTTGCCTGCCGCGTCGAACACGGCGAAACACCGGCGGAAACCGGGGAGTCGACGCGCTTCGGCTACGTCTCGGACATCTTCGTGATCCCGTCGGCGCGTCGACGGGGAATCGCCGGGTTGTTGCTCGCGGAAGCCGAATCGCGGCTGCGACGACTCGGCGTGACCCGGCTGCGGATCGGTTCGCTGGCGCTGAACGGCGCCGCCATCGAGGCCTATCGCAAGGCCGGCTTCGCGGACTACGAGGTCCTCATCGAAAAGCGCATCGGCCCCGGTCGGCTAGCAGCCTGTCGGACTGAGGTGAACGGGCGAGAAAGTTCGCCCCGGGCGGGCCTCGGCGGACCGCGCGGTCGTGTCGGGGGCGTCCCGGCGATGTCTCGGGACAGCGTTTTGGCGGCTCCCGGGCGTCGTCGGTGGCCGGTCGT
>CAMDVZ010000113.1 GCA_945878895.1 Caenispirillum bisanense
CACTTCACGCGCAGGAACGCCCAGTCGAAAAAGAACTGCGCCGCCAGCGTCGCGCAGGCGAGATAGAAGCCCTTGATGCGCAGGCTGGGGACGCCGAAGGCGACGCCGACGGCGGCCGCCACGAAGCCCGACAGCAGGATCGCCACGAAGGGATTGAGGAATTCCAGCCGCAGCGAGAGATTGTAGGCGGCGTAGGCGCCGATCGCCATGAAGGCGCCGGAACCCAGCGACACCTGGCCGCAATAGCCCATCAGGATGTTCAGCCCGATCACCGCCAGCGACAGGATCACCGTCGGGATCAGGATCGCCTTGAACATGTAGTCGCTGGCGAGCAGCGGGATGGCGACGTAGGCGATGGCCAGCATCGCCAGCAGCACCATGCGGTCCTGGGCGATCGGAAAGATCGCCTGGTCGGACTCGTAGGTCGTCTTGAACTGGCCGGCTTCGCGGTAGATCACGTTTTGGACTCCCCGCTCACACGCGTTCGATGATCTTTTCGCCGAACATCCCCTGCGGGCGGACCAGCAGGAACAGCAGCGCCAGCACGAAGGCGAACCAGATCTCGATGCCGCCGCCCATCGAGGGTCCGAGGAATACCTCGGCGAGCTTTTCGCCCGCGCCGATCATCAGGCCGCCGAGGATGGCGCCCGGCACCGAGGTGAAGCCACCGAGGATCAGCACCGGCAGCGCCTTGAGCGCCAGCAGCGACAGCGAGAACTGCACGCCGAGCTTGCTGCCCCACACCGCGCCCGCCACCAGCGCCACCAGACCCGCCACCAACCAGACGATGAACCAGATCTGGTTGAGCGGAATGCCGACCGACTGGGCCGCGGCGTGGTCGTCGGCGACCGCGCGCAAGGCGCGTCCGACCCGGGTGCGCTGGAAGAATACCGCCAGCCCCGCCACCAGCAGACCCGCGATCACGGCGGCCCAGATATCGAGCTCGTTGACGAGGATGCCACCCTCGACCAGCCATTCCAGCAGGAACACCGGTTCCTTAGGCAGCCGCATGTTGAGCGGATAGACGTCGGAGCCGAACACGGTCTGCGCCAGGCCCTCCATGAAGAAGGTGACGCCGATGGTGGCCATGAACAGGATGATGCCGTCCTGGTTCACCAGCTTGCGCAGCACGAAGCGCTCGACCGCCCAGGCGACGATGGCCATCACGGCCGCGGCGAACAGCAAAGACGCGGCCAGCGCGACGCCGAACGGCCAGCCCCACTTCGTCTGCGTGAGTTCGAGCGCCCGCACCAGCGCCAGGCCCGCCGTCAGCACCATCGCGCCCTGCGCGAAGTTGAACACGCCGGAGGCCTTGAAGATCAGCACGAAGCCGAGCGCCACGAGGGAATAGAGGACACCGGCGAGCAAGCCGCCGACCAGCACTTCGAGGAAGAATCCCATGGCTTCGTTCCCCTCAGTGCGCCGTGCCGAGATAGGCCGCGACGACGTCGGGATTGGCCTTCACCGCCTCGGGCGTGCCGTCGCCGATCTTCTTGCCGTAGTCCAGCACGACGACGCGGTCGGAGATGTCCATCACGACGCCCATGTCGTGCTCGATCAGGCAGATGGTGGTGCCGAAGGTGTCGTTCACGTCGAGCACGAAGCGGCACATGTCCTGCTTCTCCTCGATGTTCATGCCCGCCATCGGCTCGTCCAGCAGCAGCAACTCGGGCTCGGCGGCCAGCGCCCGGCCCAGCTCGACGCGCTTCTGCAGACCGTAGGGCAGCTGGCCGACCGGCATCTTGCGCACGTGCTGGATTTCGAGGAAGTCGATCACCCGCTCCACGACGCGGCGATGCTCGATCTCCTCGCGCAGCGCGGGACCCCAGTGCAGGGCCTGCCAGAACAGCCCCGACTTCATGCGCAAATTGCGGCCGGTCATGATGTTGTCGAGCGTCGACATGCCCTTGAAGAGCGCGATGTTCTGGAAGGTGCGCGCGATGCCCTGGGCGGCGGCCTCGTGCGGCTTCATGCGGCTGCGCGGCACGCCCTTGTAGGTGATCGTGCCTTGCTGGGGATGATAGAACCCGTTGATGCAGTTCAGCATCGAGGACTTGCCCGCGCCGTTGGGACCGATGATGGCGCGCACCTCGCCCTTGTGGATGTCGAAGCTGATGTCGGTCAGCGCCTTCACGCCACCGAACCCCAGCGAGATGTTCTCGACCGACAGCAGGACGTCGCCGATGGCGCGCGAGGCTCGTGCCATGGCCTCACCCCGCCTTCTTGAGAAGGACGGCCGGATGGACCGTCGCGTCGCCGATCGCCACGTCGCCCTCGACCACGCCCTTGCGGCCGTCCTCGAACGTCACTTCGGTGCGGATGTGGATGCTGGCGGAGCCGTCGTAGAGCGCCGTCACGAGAGCGGCGTAGCGTTCGGCGATGAAACCGCGGCGTACCTTGCGGGTGCGGGTGAGTTCGCCGTCGTCGGCGTCGAGCAATTTGGGCAGCACGAGAAAACGTCTGATCTGGGCGCCGGCCATGCGCGGGTCGGTCGCCAGTTCGGCGTTGACCTGTTCGATCTCGCCCCTGATCAGCGCCAGCACTTCGGGGCGCGCCGCCAGTTCCTGGTAGCTGGCGTAGGAAATGTCGCGCCGCTCTGCCCAGTCGCCGACCGCCGTCAGGTCGACGTTGACGAAGGCCGCGACGTGGTCGCGACCATCGCCGAACGCGACGACCTCGTTGATGTGCGGAAAGAACTTCAGCTTGTTCTCGATGTACTTGGGCGCGAACAGCGTGCCGTCGACCAGTTTGCCGACGTCCTTTGCGCGATCGATGATCCTGAGGTGACCCGCCTCGTCGATGAAGCCCGCGTCGCCGGAATGGACCCAGCCGTCGGCGGTCTTGGTCTCCGCGGTGGCGGCGGGATTCTTGTAGTATTCGAGGAACACGCCGGGGCCGCGGAACAGCACCTCGCCGTTGTCGGCGATCTTCAGCTCGACGTCGGGCGAAGGCTTGCCGACCGTCTCCAGCCGCACGTCGCGGTTGGGGTGCTGCGTCACGAACACGCTGGCCTCGGTCTGCCCGTAGAGCTGCTTCATGTTGATGCCGAGCGAGCGGAAGAAATTGAAGATGTCCGGCCCGACCGCCTCGCCCGCGGTATAGGCGACGCGCACGCGCGACAGTCCGAGCGCGTTCTTGAGCGGCGCGTAGACCAGCAGATTGCCAAGCGCGTACTGGAGCCGGTCGGCGAGCGAGACCGGCTGGCCATCGAGCAGGCGCGAGCCGACGCGACGCGCCAGATCCATGAAATACCGGAACGCGCGCCGCTTGAAGGCACCCGCGTCCTCCATCCGGATCGTTACCGTCGTGATCATGTTCTCGAGCACGCGCGGCGGCGCGAAATAATAGGTCGGCCCGATTTCGCGCAAATCGGCCTGCAGCGTGTCGGGCGATTCGGGGCAGTTGACCGTCAGACCGACGGCGTGCCCTTGCGCGTATGAGAAGATGTGGTCGCCGACCCACGCCATCGGCAGATAGCTCACGAGGTCGTCGCCGGCTCTCAGGCCGTCGGCGCGGGCGGCGTTTTCGGCGGTGAGGCGGAGATTGTCGAAACTCAGCACGACGCCCTTGGGCCGGCCGGTGGTGCCGGACGTGTAAAGCATGACCGAGGCGTCGGAGCCCTTGGCGGCGGCGATGCCGGCGTCGAGCAGGTCTGGAGTGGCCTTCAGGGCGGCGCGGCCTTTTTCCTGGACCGATTCGTAACTCGCCACGTCCCGGTAGTCGCGCAGGCCGCGCGGATCCTCGTAGACGATGGTCGCGAGCGCGGGCACCTGGCGCTGGATTTCCAGCAGCTTGTCGACCTGCTCCTGGTTCTCGACGATGGCGAAGCGGGCCTCGGCATGCTCGACGACATAGGCCATTTCGCTGGCGACCGCGTCCTGGTAGACCGGCACCGGAATGCCGCCTAGGCACTGTGCCGCGTTCATCGCCCAGTAGAGCCGCGGCCGATTGTCGCCGACCACGATCAGCTTGTCGCCAGGGCGAAAGCCCAGTCCGGCGAGTCCCGCCGCCAGCGCGCGCGTCTCCTCGCGTACGCGGGACCAGTCGTAGGTCTGCCAGATGCCGAATTCTTTTTCCCGATAGGCCGGCGCGTCGCCCATGGTCCGGGCGTTGCGGTCCAGCAGCTTGGGGAAGGTGTCGGCGATGTCCGCCCCACCCTGATTCATGCTTCCGTCCCCGTGGGTCGCACGTCTTTCGCGTGCCCGATCGAGCCGGCCGTCCTGTCGCTGCGTTTATTGCAATGCAGCGTTGTCGGTGGCGGGTGGTGATTACCCGGTCGCAGGGGGCTGGTCAAGCCGGCCCGAGATAGACCAAAGTCGGGGGAACAGTCACGACACGGGACGGGAGTGCGATGCCGGGACCGACGATACGTCGCCGACGGGTGATGACCGCAGGCGCCGCGACGGTGGCGATGTTGCCCGCCGCCGGGCGTGCCCAGGCGTTTCCGGGCGAGCGCGTCACGATCATCGTTCCCTTTCCCGCCGGCGCCGCCACCGACATCACGACCCGCGTGGTGGCCGAACGCTTGTCCCGGACGTGGGGCCAGGCGGTCGTGGTCGACAACAAGGGCGGCGGCAACGGACTGCCCGCGGCCGAAGCCGCGGCGCGCGCCAGGCCGGATGGCCACACCATCTTCGCCACGTCGGCGATGACGCATGCCGTCAATCCGGCGCTCTATCCGAAGCTGCCCTACGATCCGATCGGCGACTTCGAGCCGATCACGCGGTTTGGCACCTCGCCCTTCGTGGTGCTGGTGCGGGCCGATTCGCCAATCCGGACGCTGGCCGATCTCACCGCGCTGTTGAAGGCGGAGCCCGGCAAGCACAATTTCGGCGCCGGCGCGCTGCCCGCGCGGGTGGCGTCGGAGCTCTATCGCATGCTGACGGGCGTCGAGGTCGTGTCGATCGCCTACAAGAGCAACCCGCAGGCGTTTCCCGACCTGCTGAGCGGTCAGCTGACGTTTCTGACCATCGACACCATCAACGGCAAGCTCCAGATCGACCGCGGCGCCATGCGGGGCCTGGTCGTCACCACGGCCGGGCGCAACCCGCGGCTGCCCGACGTGCCCAGCGCGGCGGAAGCCGGCCTGCCCGATTTCCGGATCTGGACCTGGACCGGCTTCTACGCGCCGAAAGGCACGCCAAAGGGCATCGTGGAAGGCCTCAATCGCGACATCGTTGCTGCTTGCCGCGACCCCGGCGTGCTGGCCCGGCTGGACGCGATGGGGTCGACGCCGGAAACCACGACGCCGGATGAATTCGCGGAATTCACGCGAACCGAAATGGAGCGCTGGGGTGGTATCATCCGGCGCGCCGGCATCAAGCTCGACTGACGCTGACCGGAGGAACCACGCAATGCAACAGAACCAGATGCTCGGCAACCGCGGCCCGCGCTACCGTCACGTCCAGGGCGAGGAAGCGCCCTACGAGACCATCACCGTCGACAAGCTGACGCCGATCATTGGCGCGGAGATCGGCGGTGTCGATCTCGCCCGCCTGACCAACCGGCAATTCGACGAGATCCACCGGGCGCTGGCCGAGAACAGCGTGATCTTCTTCCGCGACCAGACGCTTGGCCAGGACGAGCATCTCGATTTCGGCCGCCGGTTCGGGCCGCTGCACCTGCATCCGGCCGCCCCGCACGAGCCGGGCAAGCCGGAACTGATGATCATCCACGCCGACCGGGATTCGCCGCGCGCCAACGGCGAGGGCTGGCACACCGACGTCAGTTGCGACGTCGAGCCACCGATGGGTTCGATCCTCTACATCAAGACCTGCCCGCCCAAGGGTGGCGACACGCTGTTCGCCAGCATGTACGCGGCATACGAGGCGCTATCGGACCGCATGAAAGCCTATCTCGACGGTCTGACCGCCCACCACAGCGGCGAGCACGTCTATCGCGGCACCTACGCCAACCATGGCGTCAAGGACAAGGACAGCTACCCGCGCGCCGACCACCCCATCGTGCGCACCCACCCCGTCACCGGCCGCAAGGGTCTGTACGTCAATCGTGGCTTCACGACCCGGATCAACGGCCTGCCGCGCGACGAGAGCGACGCCATCCTGCGCTATCTCTACGAACACATGGAAAGCCCGCTCTGGCAGTGCCGCTTCCGCTGGCGCGCGAACTCCATCGCCTTCTGGGACAACCGCTGCGTCCAGCATCGTGCGATGTGGGACTACTGGCCCCACGTCCGCTCCGGCAACCGCGTCACGGTGGCCGGCGACAAGCCGGTGTGAGGCGGACGCCGCCACACTCACTCCCTATGGAGGTGGCTTTTTCCGAACCAGAGCGGCCGCCCGCGCCCTGTATGCGGTGGCTTCGCTGTGGCGCCCCAGTTCGTCCAGACACGTAGCGAGAGCATGCAGGCTGATCCCGAGGCTCGCGTGATCGACCCGCCCGTGGATGTCGCCACGCTCCTTCGTCGCCACCGCCCGCTCGTACCACGGCTGGGCGTCGGCGAACTTGCCCAGGCTCGACAGACAGTCGCCCACCTGGTGCAGGCTGCTCCCGAGGCTCTCGTGATCGACCCGCCCGTGGATGTCGCCACGCTCCGCAGCCGCCACCGCCCGCTCGAACCACGGCTGGGCGTCGGCGAAGGCGCCAAGCTCCACGAGCGCCCTGCCAACTTGCCCCCCGTCAGCGATCGTCACGAACGCGTCGCTCCACCGACGCCAGACCGGAGAGTGGCACAGAAAGCGAGCCGCCAGATCGGCGCGCGCGGGAGTTTCGCAGAGCTCGCCGGCCAACGTAATCATACGCGTAGCCTGAGCCGATAGCGCGGCAGCGAGGCGAGGTGCGATTTCGTCGGGCGCCGCCGTGGAGCCGACGAAGTTCGCAAAGAGCTGATGCATGCGGATCACGTCGGCGCCATCCAGAAGGTGAAGATCCATGCATGCGTCGAGCCGTGCTTCACACGCCTCGGGCGTCCAACCGGCGCTGCTGGTCAAGATGTGCCACAACTCGTCGCGCTCGATACGTTCGGGCGTCATCCGTGCCGCTACATGCAGCAGAAACCGGGATTCCGGATCAAGCAACCCGTAGGCCTCGAGGAAGCTCTCTTCTGCCTCCGGCGCCATGCCGACCGTCGCGGTGTCGAGGCGGCCGCGGCGGTGATAATTGGCAAGTGCAAGCGCCGCCGGCACCAGCTGCACGGGAAGTCCCCCGGCGAGCGAGGTCAACCGATCACCGTGTCGGGCGAGCACGTCGGGACCTGCGATCCGCCGGATGAGATCGCGAGCGTCCCGCTTGGCGAGCGGTGCCACCGCCATCGAGGTCCACAGCGTACCCGGCAAGTCGAGTATTGTCGTGAGGACGATACGACACTCGGAGCCGCTCGGCGGAAGCATGGGCTCGATGAATTCGACCGACTCCACGTTGTCGAAGATCAGCAGAGACCGCGTGGCCCACAGCGTCGCGAGAGTTTGCCGGCACTGGTCGTCGAGTGAAAGTCCGGGTTGGAACGCCAGGCCCAGCAGATTTTGGCCGATCCGGGCCAGATCGACCGCCATCGCGGCCTGTCTGGCGTTGACGACAAACGTCCCGGCTGGATAGTGGTCCATCTGGCGACGTGCGTACTCGCGGGCCAGCTCGCTCTTGCCGACGCCCGGCGGACCGTGAAGCACGACATGGTTTTCGCTGCCGTCGGCGTTCAATCGCTCGTGAATGGTCGCCAGGATGGAGTCACGGCCAACCACCTGGAGCTTTCGAAGCGATGGAATGTTTGAGCGGAGTTTTCCGGAGGACGCGCCAACAACGCCCGCTGCGGAAGTAGCCGGGACGGTGGCGACGGGTGTGCCACTCAGGCTCGGAATCGGGAACGCGCGCGTATGATCGGCAGAGTCGAAAAACAGACTGGTATCCAGCGTCCACGCTTCCCGGGGCGTATCGACGTATAGCAGAGGATACACGTTGACCGCGTCGCCCTTCAGTGTCGCGTAGAAGGCACGGTTGGGCCACTTTCGGGTCTGGTAGGACGCGCCAGCCGCGAGGTGGAGCGATTGGCCCGAGATTGCGCCCACGGTCTCGACATCGGACTCGTGAAGATGCCCTCGCAGGATCACGTCGATGATGCCGTGGAGCGCTGCTTTGACGTTCGAACGTTCCGAATCGTTGAGCCAGTCCAGCGGATGATGGCTGAGAGCAATCCTGATGTTCGTGTCGTGCGTCTTGAGTTGCTCGATCGCCTCGTCAAGGCATCGCCGCCCGACCCACAACTTGGAATGGTCGTCGTCGCCCAGACAGAAAAGGGCGCTATTCAAAGGGAGCACGCCAACCTTGACGCCGCTGACCTCGACGCATTCCACGGGACCGCAAGTGGAATTAGTCGGAAACTGGCGGATACCGTCAAAGTAGGTGTCGAACCAGGCCCGGAACGCCTTCTGTTTCAGCGTGATGTGAACCTTGGGCTTCGACGGATCGAAATAGGTGTCGGCCTCGTCGCGCGACGTCAATGTACGCGCGAGGCCCACGCCAGCGTCGCGGTCCACGTCGTGGTTGCCTGGGACAACGAACAGATTCCGCTTGGATACCTTCGCCGCGTCGAGAAGGGCGTCAAAGAACTGCGTCGCGTTCAGGTACTCGGCTGCCTGCCCGCTCTGGGCGATGTCCCCGGTGGCGAAAATTAGGTCTGGTTGCCGACCCTGCTCGCGAAATCGCTTCACCGACGCGACCAGAGACCGCAGAACGACCTCGCAATCGTAGGACGCCCCTTTCGTGAAGTGAAAATCGGAGACGTGTAGCCACGTCAGGGCCATTTAAAGGTCACCAGATGAAGAAGCCGGGCGTTCACGCGCAACGTTCGCATTCTGGTTGCGTGTCGTGCGTGTGGCAACATCGTTCGGCAACTGGCGTGTCGTGGGCGACTTCCCGCCGCTACTTCGCCACCGCCCCGATCGCCCGCAGCGCCTCGCCCTGGGCCTTGAATTCGTCGCGTACACGCTTCTCCCAACGGTCGCGGGGCTGGTACTCCAGCGTCTGGTTGACGTTGGCGGCGATGGTCCTGAAAGACTCCTGCGTCACGCCCTCGGCGCAGGCTTTTTCGAGTCGCGCCAGGATCGCGGCGGGCAGGCCACGCGGCGCGAAGACGCCGGCGTAGCTGAGCTGCACGACGCCGAAGCCAAGTTCCTGGAGCGTGGGAACGTCGGGGAAGCCGGGATGGCGCCGGGTCGAGAACAGCGCCAGCAGCCGCATCTGGCCGGCATTCACGAAGGGCGTCGCGGAGCCCGCGATGATGGCGCCGAAATCGAGCCGGCCGGCCAGCACCTCGGCCAGCACCGCCGCGTCGGCGCGGAACGGCGCGTGCACGAACTCGACTTTCTGGCGGCGGCCAAGCTCGGCGATGGCGAGCGAGGGCGCGGAGTTGGGGCCGCCCGATCCGAACGTCAGCGGCCTGGCGCGGCTGGCCTCGACGAACGCCTGCGCCGTCTTCCACGGCGCGTCGGTGCGTACCGCGATGCCGAGGATGTTCTCGGTGACGCCGCAGACCGGTTGCACGGTGTCGGGATTGACCTTCGAGTCCTTCACCAGATGCGGCTGCACCGCGACCGGCACCATCGGCGTGAAGGCGATGGTGTAGCCATCGGGCACGGCGTTCATCAGCGCCGTCATGCCGACCACGCCCGAGGCGCCGTCGCGGTTGATCGGCACCGACGTGCCACCCATGACGCGCGCGACGTGGTCACCGGTGGCGCGGCCCATGATGTCGGTCGAACTGCCGGGGCCATAGGGCACGATGGTGGTGATGGGCCGCGCGGGATAGTCGGCCTGCGCGAGAGCGCCGCTACTCGCCATCGTCGCGAGAGCCAGGGCGAGCAGGCAGCGTGTCGTCGATCGGCTCGGCATCGGTTCGTCTCCCGGTCGCGCCGGACGGTGAATGCCGATGCTCCGCGGGAAGTCTAGCGCGACGCCGGCCGGCGCGACAGCGGCCCGGCGCGGCGAGTTTCTCTGGCGCCGCTCGCGCGAACGGCGTCTGATGTCGATGGCAAGCTGGTCATCGTGGGCCGGCGGTGCGATCGGGTGGAGGCTCGTCGTGAGCAAACTGCCGGGATGGTTGACCCTTGGCATCGCGCGCGCGGGTCTGCGCGGCGCGGTCGCGAAAAAGGCCGGTGCGCCGGCGCCCGCCCGCGCGGCGCCGGTCGAGGCCGACAAGGCAGCCGGCGTCGAGACCTGGAGCGACTGGCTTGGTCGCTGGAGCGACGCGCTGCGCAAACTCGCCATCGCGGTGGTCGTCGTGCCGAGCGGCCTGATCGCGATCTACACGGTCGGTCGGGCGGCGATGCGGCCGGCGCTGGTGGTCGAGCCGGTCGCGATCCAGGCCGGCAAGAGCGAGGACGCGCCGACGCCCGACATCGTGGCGCAGTCGATCGGCTTCCATCTCTGGAAAATCCAGGCCGACGGCGTGGCCGACTGGCGCCAGCTTCAGGTCAGCGACGCTCGGGATACCGGCATCGATATCGAGATTCCGGGCGCGCCGCTCAGCCTCGGTGGCGCCTTGCGCGAGATCGCCAAGCTGATCGGCGTGCGGCGCACGGTGATCCGCGTGTCGATCGTGCGCGCGCCTTCGGGCGGATCGCTGGCCGCGCATGTCAGCGTGACGGGCGATCCGGCGGCCCGCGCGCTTTGTCCGCCCCCGGACAAGCCCGCGATCGGGTCGCTCGATGCCCTCTATGCCTGCGTCGCCGACACCGCGATGACTTTCATCGACCCCAAAGTCTCGGCCATGCTCGCGTTACGGCAGGAAGGGCGCGACTGTACCGGCCTGCGCCGGGCACCCCCGGGCGAGTCCGGCGGCGACGCGCTGGAGCGGATCGACGAGTGGCGGGCCCGCTGTGGATTCCCGCGCACCGAACAACTGCTCGCGCGGACCGCGCGGCGGGCCGTCGCCGGCGACCAGCCGTGGATTTCCTACATGCACGGCCAGATTCACTTCGCCCGCGCCCAGGCCTTCAAGGGCGTCGACATCGAACACCAGATCGCCCAGCTCGAGGAGGCGATCGCGCATTTCAACGACGCCGCCCGGCTGGCGCCGGAATCGTCCACGGTGATCGCCGCCCTGGGCGAGGCGCATCTGAACAAGGCGGTGTTTCTGCACGAGAACATCCGCGTGGGCGGTGGCGTGGTGTTGTCCGACGCGGCGCGGCGCGGCTACCTGAGCCAGGTCGAGGGCGCGCTGGACGCCGCCGTCGCGGTGTTGCCCGACCAGCTGATCTTCCGGGCGCCCGATCTGGCGGGAAAGATATACGAACTGCGCGGGTAGATTCACTACCGGCGCTGGATGCTGGAAACCCACCGGCGCACCGACCGTGCCGTGCTGGTGCCCGACTGTGGCGTGCCGAAAGCGCTGGCCGCCGCGCGCGCCGACTACGAACGGGCGCATGCGTGGACCAGCCGGCGGAGCTGGTCGGTCCATGTCGGGCTGGGCAACGTGCTGCGGTTCCAGTGCGAGTTCGACCGCGCCATCGAGCATTTCAAGCAGGCGATCGATCTGGAATCGGACGTCGGCGGTACCGTCGCCGAGCTCAATATCGTCAACACGCTGATCGAGCGGGCGCTGCTGGCGCCCGACTCCGATCCGAAACCGGCGGTGCTCGTCGCGCTGGGTAGTCTGTCGCACTATCTGTTGTGGAAGTCCGACGGTGGACCCTACCCGCGCATCAGATCGCAGATCGAACAGTTGCTGGGCACGACGGGATTTCCCGACCAGCGTCGCCATTTCGAGAATTGCTACGCGGGCGATCTGGCCGACACGCGGGCCGACGAGCTGATCGCGAATGCCCAAGCCCACCGTGTCGTGCTGAAACGCTGCGTCGATCGCGCCATCCAGGAAATCGTGCGGGCCGCGCAACCGCTCTGACGTCGCGGCCCGGTCGGCCGCGACGTTGCGTCCACGAACCGTCGTCTAGCAGCCTGTCGGACTTAAAGCATCGTGGGGGATGGTCGGGGATTCCCACGGGAATCGCGTCCGTATAGAATCGTGGGACGGCTTTGGGAAGGAGCGCCCCGCGATGAGCAACTTCCGCCCGACGGACCGCGAGACCAGCTATC